>CAYYYU010000037.1:0-8969 GCA_964476175.1 uncultured Nitrosopumilales archaeon | reverse complement strand
CATCGAGCCCAACTACTGCTGGGAGTGCTATTCGTGCGTCAAGGAGTGTCCTCAGCATGCCATAGACATGAGGGGCTATGCCGACTTCGCTCCGATGAATCACAAGCTGACTGTGCTCAGAGACAAGGAGAAGAACGTGATTAACTGGAAGATCAAGTACAGGAACAACATGAAGAACGAGTTCCAGTTCCCAATCCGGAGCACCGCCTGGGGTTCCATTCCTGCGCCCCAGAGCCTGAAGAGTCCGAGCAAGGAGCAATTCGATTCTCAGCTACTCGCCCACGAGCCGGAGTACCTGAAGTCCGACAGGGGACTGTCGACGGTGACCAGACCATGAAGACCAAGACGGTAGACTGTGACATCCTGGTAGTCGGGGGAGGGATGGCAGGGTGTGGAGCGGCCTACGAAGCGAGGTACTGGGGGCGTGATCTGAAGATTGTCGTCGTCGAGAAAGGCCACATCGAAAGGAGCGGTGCCGTCGCCATGGGCCTTTCGGCTATCAACTGCTACATGGGGATGCGCTGGAAGGAGAACACCCCGGAGGACTTCGTGAAGTACACGAGGAACGATCTGATGGGGCTGGTCAGGGAGGACCTTGTCTATGATATCGCAAGGCACGTAGACTCGACGGTCCACCTCTTTGAAGAGTGGGGTCTCCCGATAATCTACGACGAGACCACGAAGAGGTACAAGCGCGAGGGAAGATGGCAGATTCTGATTCACGGAGAGTCGTACAAGCCGATTGTAGCGGAGGCCGCGACGAAAGCCGCGACCGAGGTCTACAACAGGGTCATGATCACGCACCTGCTTACCGATGCGCAGGACAGCAACAGGATAGCCGGCGCGGCCGGAATCGGGGTCAGGGATGGAGCCCTCTACATCTTCCGCGCCAAGGCTGTGATAGTATCCGCCGGGGGCGCGACCCATGTGTTCAGGCCCAGGTCGGTCGGTGAGGGTGCGGGCCGGACTTGGTACTCCCCCTGGAGCACCGGCTCGGCGTATTCATTGCTCATCGAAATCGGGGCAGAGATGACACAGATGGAGAACAAGCTGGTGGTGACTCGGTTCAAGGACGGCTACGGCCCAGTGGGCGCCTGGTTCCTTGCGCTCAAGGCAACGGCGTCAAACGCCTATGGCGAAGACTACGAGCTGAAGTACAGAGAGGAGCAGCGGGCGCTATATGGAAACTATGTCGACGCCAAGCCGTTCCCGACCTGCCTGAGGAACGACGCGATGCTGAGGGAGATCAAGGCAGGCCGCAGCCCCATATTCATCCACACTGAGAAGGTCCTTGACACGAGGGAAAAGGAGGAGCTAGGCCACGAGGACTTCCTCGATATGACCATGAGCCAGACCATCGTCTGGGCGTCCCAGAACATCGACCCGAAGGTGAGGCCTTCGGAGCTGCAGCCGTCGGAGCCGTACATCATGGGCTCTCATGCGACCTGCTCGGGGGCCTGGGCCAGCGGGCCCGCCGACCTTTCGTCAAAGGATTACTTCTGGGGCTACAACAGGATGACAAGTGTTCAGGGGCTGTTCGGCGCCGGGGACACCATCGGCGGCTCGGCCCACAAGTTCTCCTCCGGTTCGTTCACCGAAGGGAGGCTCGCAGGCAAGGCTGCAGTCGCCTACGTGACGGAGAAGGCGGCGGACAGCAGCCCTACCCTCTCAGACGGGAAGGTGGAGGCGATGAGGCAGGAGATATTCAGACCCATGGAGACATACAGGCTGGGGAGGAACATGATAACGAGTGGAACTGTGTCCCCATCCTACCTCTATGCCGACCAAGGGGTGGTCCGCCTGGAGAAGATCATGGACGAATACGTCGGAGGATGGGGGTCCTACTACATGACCAACGAGGTGCTACTGAACAGGGGGCTGGAGCTCCTGGAGATGCTGAAGGATGACCTGAGCCACCTTGGCGCGGAGAACCTCCACCAGCTCCAGCGCGCCTGGGAGCTCCACCACAGGGTACTCACGGCCGAGGCGGTCCTCCGCCACACCCTCTTCAGGAAGGAGACCAGGTGGCCCGGCTACTGCTACAGGTCTGACTATCCGAGCCTCGATGACAAGAACTGGCACGTCTTCGTCAACTCGAGGTACGACCCACGCACCGGCGAGTGGTCGATGTTTACCCGTCCCTACGTCCAGCTCGTAGGTGGGTGAGCTTGGCGACGGCGTCGGGACCTGGCGAGCCCTATGGCGGCAGGCTGGTCGACCTGTCGGTCCCCGAAGGGCGGGCCGAGGCCAAGCTGAAGGAGGCCGAGGAACTGCCCAGGGTCGCTCCCTTCGTAGACTTCATCTACGACGTGGAGAAGATAGCGGTCGGAGCCTACTCCCCACTGGAGGGCTTCATGGATTCCTCGACCCTGCGGTCGGTGATATCGGAGAGCAGGCTTCCGGGCGGGCTGCCGTGGACGATGCCGATAGTCATGTCAGTCCCAGGGTCGGAGGCTAGAGAGGTGCGCGAGGGAGACGAGGTTGCGCTCCTCGACTGGGACGGGAAGGTGTTCGCCACCCTCGACGTTTCGGAGGTGTATCCTCTCCCCAAGGAGGAGCTGGCTAACGGGGCCTACGGCACTGCCGACCCGAATCACCCCAACGTCGCTGATATCTTCAACAGCTACGGCGACACCGCCCTGGCCGGGACAGTGAGCCTCCTCAGGCGCCTGGAGCTCCCAACCGTCTCTCACGAGATGACACCGAAGGAGACCCGCGACCTCTTCAGGGGCAAAGGGTGGCGGAACGTCGTCGCCTATCAGTGCAGGAACCCTCCCCACACGGCCCACGAGTACATCCAGAAAGTGTCGCTCGAGAGCTCCGACATAGACGGGCTTCTGGTTCAGCCTGTAATCGGCCGGCTGAAGAAGGGAGACTACAGGCCGACGGTGATCATGGAGGCCTATAGACAGGTCGTCCAGGGCTACTATCCAAAAGACAGGGTGGTCCTGTCTTCGCTCTCCATCACGATGCGCTACGCCGGTCCGAAGGCCGCGCTCTTCTTGGCGATCGTCCGCAAGAACTACGGAGCCACGCACTACATCGTCGGGAGGGACCAGGCGGGGGTCGGGAAGTACTACGACCCCTACGCCTGCCATAGGATTTTCGACCAGTTCGACGTCGGCATAGTCCCCTTGAGGTACATGGAGACCTTCTACTGCAAGGTGTGCAAAGCCATGGCGACAGCGAAGACCTGTCCCCACTCCGAAGAAGAGCACCTGGCAGTGAGCCAGACCCGGATGAGGCAGCTGCTGCAGGAGGGGAAGGAACTCCCCACCGAAATCCTCAGGCCCGAGGTCATAGCGGTGCTGAAGAAGGGAGATGTGATCCTCACTTGAGGGAACCTAGAGTGCCGGACGGTGCCAATGCGGCCCTGGACGAACCGGTGGACGGGTCCGTCTCGAAAACCTTCGTGAAGGTCGCTTCGGATGAGACTGTCGCGGACGACGAGTTTTGCAGGAACTGCGGATGGCGCTCACGCTGCAGGTGGCCTTGTATTCCTCATGGAAGTCCTTGGGCCCTACTGCGCGCGCAGTATGGGTTCTAATCTATAAGCCAGAGCAGGTTCAGCTGGATTTGAACCAGCGACAATGGCGGTATTGGACACATCCACGTTACGTCGAGACGAAGTGGTCACAAGCACATCCCCTCACGCTACACCCGTCTTTCGACAAACGGTCGTGTCCAGCGTGCGACGACCTGGGATGCCCGCAACGAGAGCAGATGTCTGCGCTGTATGCCACGAATCTGACACGGGAATGACCCCTTCTTTCAGCCTTTCTCCGTTGGGCGAGAGCGCGAGGGGTGGATAGCGCTAGTGCAGAAAGCCAAACGCAAACGCCGTTGAGCCGCATGGAATGAATCCAACTGCCCTCAATGCCTTGGTCTTTGGTTCCTTAGAAGCGGGAAACGTGCTACGCACCTATGTTCAGCTTAAGACGAGTAATCTGTGACCAACCAGAGGGATAGAGATCCTTGGGAAGAGAAGGGAAGAAGAAAAAGAAGGAGAAAGCAAGGCAAAGGAAAGAATAGAGGCAAGCGCGAAGAGGAACGCCACGCTCTTGAACTTCAAGCCAGAGGAAGAACACGAAAGCAATTCGTCATAACTGCGTATGGAATGGCCACGGCCAACAGCGGTTGATCATGTCGGTTGTGACCTGTCGCGGGCATCTTTAACTCACCGTTCATGCCGTTCATCCGGCGTTGGGCGCGCCGTTCTATCCGTCGTCTCCGCTCGCAATCGAGAAGATGCTCACGTTGGCGGGCGTAACTTTTGAGTCGATTGTCTACGATCTGGGATGCGGAAATGGCGACATCGTTGTCGCGGCCGCTCGCAATCATCATGCCAGAAAGGCCGTGGGCATTGAGCAGAACCAGAGACTGTGCTCAATCGCGCTCAGAAGGACAAGGCATTTGAAGAACGCCGTCATAATGAACGCGAACTATGATGGAATAGACCTGTCTGAGGCCTCTATTGTGACGCTCTACCAGAGCGCTAGCGAGAATGCGAGACTGAAGCCGAAGCTCCTCGGGGAACTGTCGGAAGGCTCCATTGTGGTTTCACACGACTTCGGGATTCCGGGGTGGCGCCCCAAGGAGCTTTACTCATTCAAGGAAGGCCACCATGCTCAAAGAGTCTTAGTCTACGCCATAGGTTCCCACACAGGGTGAGCTGTTCCGAGACCGACTCCGTATATACTCACCAGGGAACGTAAGCAACAATGACGTTCGCACGGAGGAAGAAGTGGGCGGTAATTCGTAAGCGCAGGCACGCCTCTCACCAACACGCGCTAGAACAGCGTGCGTCCCGTGCATCATAGGCCGCCCAGGTTACCCAAACCATAAGGGCCTGAGCGCAGTCGGCTCAAGACTCGAGAGCCGTCATGATTTTCTTCGACGAAAGGCCTGAAGAGCTTCCTTCATTGCCTGTGACCTTGCTTTGAGAGTCACAATCCCTTCCTCCAGCTTCCTGCACGCCTCGTTTGCCGAGGATAGCGCTGTGTCTAGTTCGTCTATCTTGTTTGGAGCGCTGTCGAGATCTCCCGAAATCTGACCGAGGGGAGTGTAGTCAAGCCTGCGAGGCACGCTGGCGAAAAGTTCTCTCTGCAGGCTGTTGATTTCGCTAAGCTTCTTCTGGTCGGTGGCGGCGAGCCATTGCACCTCCCTGGCCGCCTCGAGGGTCTCGTACAACTGGTTCTGAAGCACAATATAGGCTTCCCAGTACCTTTGATAGGACTGGCTGAATGAGTCGAATATCTCCTCCAGTTTACTCCGGTCGGCGTTCCTCTCATTGCTCAAAGTGAAGCAGCGCTTCTCGGGCGCACTATAGCCTTTGCCATCCTTAATAGTGAGCAACCACCGAGAAGATTGTGAACCAAACCCAAAATGAGCAATGCGTGATTCACAGAATAAGACTCACGCAGGACGAAACGAGCAGCCGTCTCATCTGCCCGGTTTGTGTACAGATGAGTACTCAAGAGCTGCTCCAAAGGCGTTCAAGGCGACGTTGAGACATTGGAACAACTTACCGCGCGTCCGGCGCAACATACGTCCTCGGCAAAACCCTGCCCAGGTTGTGGGGCGCTCCGTCGATTCTACCGGACACCTGTCGGGCTTTGCGTGGAATGTGCGAAGAAGATGGATTCGAGTGGTCTGAATTTCAGGTAGGTGACGCGAAATACCCTACGAGACGAGCTATTCGAGGCTACTAAGGCAGGAAAGGACGCTTGAAAGATGCCCCAAGTGTGGGAAGAATCTCATCGTAACAGACGGGCCCGGAGGGGAGCTCTGTTGCGGCAACTGTGGGATGGTGCTGAAGGACAAGGTTGTCGAGACCGGACCTGAGTGGAGGCAATTCTCTGAGGATGGGAAGGATAGCCGCAGCAGGACCGGGATCCCCACCTCTATCGCGCAGCACGATATGGGGCTTGCCACAGTGATAGGAGTCTCAAACAGGGACGCCTCAGGAAGGTCTCTGTCAGGGCCGATGAAATCTACAGTGGAGAGGCTGAGGACCTGGGACAGGAGAAGCCAGGTCCACGAGTCCACGGACAGGAACCTAAGACAGGCATTTTCCGAGTTACGAAGGCTCTCGGACAAACTCGTGGTCTCAGAGGCGGTTACCGAGAAGGGGGCCTACTTCTACCGGAAAGCCCTCGAAAGGGGCCTGGTCAGAGGGAGGTCAATCAGCTCGATTATCGGCGCGTCACTGTATGCGGCCTGCCGTGACGGCCAGATTCCCAGGTCCCTGAAGGATGTCGCTGCGGTCAGCAATGTCAAGAAGAAGGACCTCGCGCGGTCCTACAGGATGCTCTATAGGGAAATGGAGCTCACAATGCCGGTCGCCGACCCTGTGCGGTGCGTGTCTGGCATCGCTTCTCGAGCAGGGATGAAAGAGAAGACGCAGAGGAGGGCGTGCGAGATACTGCGAATGGCACAGGCAGCCAGGATATCCGCAGGCAAAGACCCGATGGGGCTGGCGGCTTCGGCACTCTATGTTGCGTGCACTCTGGAGGGAGAGCAGAAGACACAGAAGGATGTCGCGGAGGCCGCGAGGGTGACCGAGGTCACCATCAGGAACAGATACAAGAGCCTCAGACAAGCTCTCGGCATTTGAGTGCGGTCACGACGAGCGATCGTTGGCGGAAAGAACCCGCTTGAGCGTGCTCAATCGGAGAGCATTCTCGTGAATACGAAGGAGGGATGGTTGACCCTTTTCTTGGATCAACCAACATAAGCGCTGTGGTGATCTGACCGACTAATTGCCGGTCTTTCCTGAATGCTCTGAGGAAGGTGCCGCTGGCGTGCCCGAAGTCTGCACGACCTGCCCGGTTGCAAACCTATCTGAGACTTGGGTGATCTTTATCCTTACGTTCTGGCCTCGCTGCGTTCCAGGCACAAAGACGACGAATCCTTCTATCCTGGCAAGGCCATCACCCCGTCTGCTGACTTCGGAGATACTGACGTTGTACTCCTTGCCTACTTCAACCGGTTTGTTGAAGGAACCGGAGCGACCTCTGTATCCCCCACGGCTGCCATATCCTCCTCGCTGTCCGAAACTCGTTCTCTCTCACACATCCTACCGTTGTTCCGTCTAGGTAGTAGATGCGTTCGCAACGACCTAGTTAAGGGGTTGCAATCGCCGTAGTGAAAGTAGTTGCATAGGGCACAGGACGCGGTTGGTCAGGTTGGCTTTTCTTGGCTTACCACCATTGACGGTCTGCGATGTTAGCCGCCCCTCATAGGAATCTGTTGGCAGGTGGGTTTTCTCGCCTTTGGATGGCTCTCTCAACAGATGCCGCGGCATTAAACCCAACTTCCCCTTCCTTCGGTCTCTCGCGACCTCACGTTTTCTTGTGGATGGTCGGCCAGCAGCAGCACTCATCCAGAGAGCACTCGGGACAGTCTGCGGCGGACCTGCTGGTCCTGCAATCCTTAGGATCGCAGTTACAGTCAGCACATCTGATCATGGCAATCACCGATCGCCATTCGCGCAAAAAGGTTGGAGGAGGCTCGGGACGTGCCCATCCTTTTCGCCTCCATTTACATCGGGTGCGACTTCGCCTTGTGTGCCGTCAGCTCTTGCTGACTGGCGAAATTCGCTCCTCAGAAGGGCGCTCAGAATCTTCCCGTCGGACGTGCAGCAACTGGAGACCGTCGCCAGGGTGCGGACGAGGAAGAGGGGCGGCATGAAGGGGCTGGTTGGACTCACCACCTATTGCTGTGTGGAGACGAACAGAACGGCAGGCTCCCCTAAGAACGCCCCGACCCAAAGGATAACTTTCTACAGCGAGCTGCTGGGTGAAATATCCGACAGAGCAGCCATAGGGGTAATCTCCCATGAGTTGGCACATGCGTGGCTCAATGAGCACGTCCGGCCGGACGGCTCCGCGAGGAGGGAGAAGGAAGCAGACGACCTAGCGAGGCGTTGGGGATACGGGGAGTATATCGACGCGCTGGCGGCCGAGACTGAGCCGATTTAGGGCATCTACGCTAATAAGACCGCGCCGGCACCTGCCGTCAGGTAGAAATGTACCAGCTTTCCCTGAAGCTAGATCATAACCTCCCGTTCTCGAACCTGTCGAAAATGCACCCGAAGGTGGACATCTCGCGCTGGTGCAACAGAGAGGTGGACATACTCGAGGCCGAGTCGAGAGGGACGGGAATCGACGACTTCGAAGCCGGCCTGAAGAAGGCCGTAAACGAACTGGGGGCAAGCCTCATCCATGTGCATAGGTATTCGAAGTCAGCCCTCGAGGCCGTCGTCAAGTGCAAGTGCGCATCGAGCAACTCCTCCATCGCGATCGTCGAAGCGTCGAACTGTATACCGATAATGCCGGTGACCTACGAGGGGGGCTTCGAGCACGTCAAGCTCTTCGCGTTCACAAAGGACGACCAGAAGGCGGCAATCGACAACCTGGGGTCCATCGCGGGCGTGACGGTGGAGCAGAGGGGACAGCTCGAGCGCCACACCGCCAGGCAGGCCTTGACGGTCGCCGTTGACGATTTCCTGGAGAACCTCACGTCGAAGCAGCTGCTCGCGCTTGTCGAGGCGATCGAGATGGGATACTACGCGATGCCGAAGAAGGCGACGGTCGACCAGATAGCTTCGAGGGTGAAGATTCCGAGGTCAACCTTCGAAGAGCACCTAAGGAAGGCCGAGGTCAAGGTCATGCGGAACATGCGGCCATACGCCAGGCTCGCGTATCTCGCGAGCGAAGACTCGAGCCGGAAAACAGGGACGGCCAGTTCAGCCCCTGATGGCTGAGCTGACCTTCTGGGCTATATCCGCGGGGATAGTCTGCATGTTGTGAGTGACTCTCGCGTGCGTGGAGGCGATCTGCATCACCTCGTCCCTTGACGAAGCGCCCTTCACCTCAAAGCCGCACTTCATGCCGATGTCCTTGCATTTGAATTCGTATCCGGCCAATTCTTCTCGAACTTGGGAGGTACGGCGACCGATAATAGTC
>CAYYYU010000036.1:0-32287 GCA_964476175.1 uncultured Nitrosopumilales archaeon | reverse complement strand
CCTGTCTTGTCGAACACGATGGTGTCTATCTTCTGCATTCTCTCCAGGTACTCTCCCCCTTTGATCAGGATTCCGTTCTCAGCCCCCTTTCCAGCTCCCGTGACCACGGCTGCGGGTGTGGCCAAGCCGAGGGCGCAGGGGCAGGCGATGATCAGGACTGCGACTGCAGTTGTGAATCCGAAGCTGAAGGGCTGGCCCGCCACCAGGGACCAGAACGCGTAGGAAGCCAGGGCGATGGCTATGACTATGGGGACAAAATACGTAGAGACCCTGTTCGCGAGCCGCTCAATGGGCCCTTTGCTGGCCTGTGCTTCTTCCACTACCTTTACTATCTTCGATAGAGTGGTGTCCGAGCCCACTCGCGTCGCCTTGATCTTCAATGAGCCTGTGCCGTTGATCGTCGCTCCAATCACAGGGTTGCCCTTCTCCTTTTCTACTGGGATGCTTTCTCCGGTCACCATCTTCTCGTCGACCGAGGAGTGACCTTCTACGACAGTCCCGTCGGTGGGAATCTTCTCGCCTGGTTTGACCAAGAGAACATCACCTACGGCCACTTCCTGCAGTGGAATTTCCTCCTCCGAGCCGTCAGCCCTGAGCCGTCGAGCGGTGGGAGGCTGGAGAGCCAATAGCTTCCGGACGGAGTCGCTCGCCTTGCCGCGCACATACTCCTCCAGCAGCTTGCCGATCAGTATGAGCGCGATGATTATCGCTGATGTATCGAAATACCATCCTCCGAAAGGTAGCGCACTTGGAACCAACACGTAGATCACGCTGTAGACATATGCAGCGGACGTTCCCACGGCTATGAGGACGTCCATGTTCGAGGTCCGCATCTTGATCGCGTCCCACGTCCCCCTGTAGAACCTCCATCCGGAGATGAACTGGACTGGCGTCGCAAGGGCAAGGAGCACCCAGCCGACCACAGCGACCGTAAGCCAGGACGGGAGCGGGGCATACGAAAGTATCACAATAGGGACGGCGAGAATGACAGCGAGGGCTATGTTTCGCTTGAGGACCCGAAGCTGGCGTTCTGGTTGTGTGAACGTCTTCATACAGGTCTCGCTGCAGAAGTAGTAGGTGGTGCCCCTGACCGTCGCGTGCAGGGTCCTTTCAGACTCTTCCACCATCATTCCGCAGACTGGATCCGAGGCCATGTGCTGTTCCATACTCCGAAGTTCTTTCTTGCATATACTAGAAGCTCCCTGTTTAACTTTGTGAGAATCTTGCCCCACACATTTGACGACTGTAAAGTGCCACAGTGTAGCTGGGCCTACCGGCCGCTGAGGCTGTTCGAGTGCCTTATCTTATCCTGAAGCAGCGTCAGGGCCTGGATGAAACACTCGGCTCTGGGCGGGCGGCCGGGATGTACACATCGACGGGGATGATGTCATCGACGCCCTCGACACGTTGTAAGAATCGGAAAGACCACCTTTGATGCTACAAGCCTAATTCGTTACGTCCGGAGATGGAGGGATGAGGGCGGAGCTACACTCATGCCGGTGTCAGCCAGCCTGGAGGCTGAGAGTTTTGTCTTCCCTTGATTGCTCGATTTGCGAGCGTGGTCCATGCTACGGCTACTATCCCCGCCAGGAAAAGTAGGACAAATCCACCTGCCGGGAGCAGGTATCCTATGGTCGCACAAAGGACGAGAATCAGACCCACCACGAGACGTCCCAAACTCTCGAGTCTGAGCTTCCGCTTGCGTTCGTTCGGAAGGGTGTCTGAGTTCTCCCGAATTATTCCGTTGATTAGAAGCCCCCAGGCAAAGAGCATGGCAGCCAGGGTTCCGGAGAACGCGGAAATCTCCCGCTGGCGCAAAGCGAACGGAATTATGGCGATAAGGACGAGCACCAGGACATCCCAGAAGGGAAAACGCTGAGATTTGGGTGGGAATTCGAGCCTGTCCATCACGTACCCCCACCAGAACCAGATCACGAATACAGTCGCGAAGATGAAATACAATATGTCGCTGAAGTCGAAGGTCGTGAGGAAGCTGGCTCCAAATGCGATGGCAATCGCCACTACCATCGTGGCAAGCTCGAGTACCAGGACGTTGACGGTTTGCCTGTCGTACGACAGTCTGGGGTCACTCGCCGCCAGGCGATGTTTGTGGCCATTAAGAGTCTATCCCGGAGTTGGTTCCAAACGAACCGTGGTGCGGCTGCTGATAAGGGTTCCACGAGCCAGACGGGGAAGATCCAGTCGGGCGGGCTGATTTGATCCCTGCCTTCGCCTCGTCAACTTCCATCCCACAGACTAGGTCTTTCTGCAAGGTCATCCACGGGCCTGAGGGGCTTTTCGAACGGCAAGTACCGCGCGGACTCTTACGAGTGTCGGGTGAAGTCTGGGTAATATCATTGGAACCCTGCTCTTGTAGTTGAGATAATCACTCCCGAAGGCTGACTCCATCTCTTGCTCTTCCTTCCTTGCCAGTCGGTAATACAACCAGACCAAGATAGGGAACAGGATGGCAGTCGGTATCGTAACCCATTGAAGCAAGAATCCTGATGTCACGAGGAAAATCCCAAGATACTGGGGATGCCTGACGTGGGCGTATACGCCGTCGGTCACCAGTGCGCCCGCCGCCTTGTAGATCTTTGACCACCCTTGAGACACGAGGAGGATCCCCCCACCAATCATTACGATTGAAAGGAAGTGCAGAGGTGAGAGCATCCCAAGCTCCGGGTACAGGATATGGCCTGCGTCGTGCGTGAGGGGGTTCTGGTAACCTATTGCCCAAGAGAGAATGTAGATGGTCAAGGGAAAGCCGTACATTTCGGCGAACAAGGCGACAATGAACGCTAACAAGATTCCTCTGGTTGCTTTACCTCGGCGTTCGCTACGTCTGTAGGGAAGAAGCGTGATAAAAAGGGAAAACAAGAGAATGCTGATAATCGCCAGACCCCAATCCCCATAACCAAAGGTAGTGGCGGTCAAAACATGTTACCTGCCGTAAGGGAACCAACGGGAAGACGCCAAATCCACGCGTGCGGGGTCATTCAGTGCTTTCCGCGAGATGGTGGACAGCAGGTGCTCATGGTTCGACTTCTCTTCGCTTGTGTCCTCTTCTGCGTCACCATGCGAGTGTCCTCCCCCATGGTGGCCGTGGCCGAACAAGTGCATGGACATCATCAAGACGACGAACGCGAGTATGAACCACGACTGGCTAACTAGGAAACCGAGCGCCAGGGCTGCTACTATCAACGAGACGGGTAGCCAGATCCGAATCGAGCCAGTAAGCTTACTCAACTTCTCTCATCACTTCGCGGCATAGGTCGTCTGACTTCGTACTTTTCCGTGACTCTTTACAAAAGGAAAGGTCGTTCCCTGCAAACTTGATTCTACCGGCTTGATTTCTCGGCCCACGCCGGCAAACCAAAATATCAGTTGGGATGTCGTCATCTGTGTATGGGCACTGCCTTGTATCCTGTCTTCCTGATCGACCGAATGATGTCTCCTTCGGTTGTCAGCGTGGGATCATAATCAACTAGGATGAGGTCCAGCATGTAGTTGGCTCCCACCGACTTGACACCCTTTGCTTTCTGCAGCGCCTTCCTGACTGGGACTATGCACGAAGCGCAGGGAACTCCAACCACTGTCAGCCTGGCCCTCTGGGTGTTCGTTTCCATCATGGGGTGTGTTCCTCATGAACCGGTCTCCAGCTGAGCGCAAGCGCTCCCCCGACTACGCCTAGTATGGCGCCGATGAAGAATCCGTCCATCCCCAGGAAGCCAATCAGCGAGAACACGAGAATCAGTGTCCCCCAGGTGACGTGTCTCGCCGGGCGCGAGTTCAGCAGCAGCGCTCCGATTGTCACTGCTAGACCCGAGATGAGGCCGATGAAGACAAGGCCGCTCATGAATCCGAAGGGAGCCCCGTAGCTGCCGATTATTCCCTGGTATCCCCCCATCATCCCTCCAAACATCCCGTATCCGAAGCCCACTCCTCCAGACCAAAGGTAGAAGAGCCCGCCTCCCAACAGCATCAGTATGCCCGCTGCGAGAGATACGGCAAATGCGGTGTTAGGGTTCTGCCCACTCAATTTGTTTCAACACTCCCCTGACTCTGTTTGTGCCTGGATGTCGAATAGGTCGTGGCGCCCGCAATGGCATTTGCCGACCGCGTTAGGATTGTGTACAACCAGTCCGGCACCCTGAAATGATTCCTCGTAGTCAATCCGTGCTCCTTTCAGGTACGGCAGCGACTCCTGATCGACGAGAAGTTTCAGTCCATCACTCTCGATCACGGCGTCGGCAGGTTTCGCCGAATCCATGTCTATGCTGTAGCTGAAGCCCCTGCCTCCCATGCAGTGGGTTCGGACCGCAGCAACCCTGATTGTGGAATCGGTCTTTCCCTCCCGTAGCAAGTAGTTTCTCACATGGGCTGCAGCGGGGACACTGAAGCTCAGCGTTTCACCTGTGAGCTTCCCCTGAGCCTCAGGTCCTCCACCGTGTTGTCGGGCCGAGCGCGAAGACATTCTAGCAGCAGCCGCTCTTCTTTGTCTGCTGAGCCGTAGCCAGCTGTTCCTGTCTTGCCTTCTGCATCTGCTCAGTGTACTGCTGCGCGTGCTCCTCTGAACAGAAGTCCTTCCCGAACTTCTGGTACTGGGTCCCGCTGACTTCCATCCCGCACGTGTAACAGAACTTCTTTCCCATTCCGAACATTTTTCCAGTCACCTACCGCGTATAGGAAGCGCTGGGTAGATTACGCTGCCTATTTACAGCACGAATCATTAGCCGGCGCCGGCTTTCGAGATGGCAAGGAAACGCCATCCGGAATTGACCGTGCCGTCAACGGTTCCAGTCTGTTCCAGACGAGGTGTTCGTACTGGTATTGTACTTCTCCTTGTAGCTTGAGAGGCAGGTCTTGCAACAGAAGAACCGCTTGCCCTCTCCTAAGTTGAGCGTGAACGGCTTCCCGCTGATCTCCCCGCCGCAAAAGTCACAGACAAGAGCAACTGCCATCTCCCCGTACAACGCTACTCCCTGCTCGTCCTTCACTGTTCTCGTTATTACCTCGCTCAAGACAACGTCGACCCCCAGTGACGCCACCCGTTCGTTAAGGAAGTCCTGAAAGGCCTCGTTGCTGCTTGTTGCCACCCTCACTATCAGATTGGCTTGGCCGGTGGAAAGGAAAATACTCCTCACTTCGTCGAGAGGAGCCAACTTCTCAACAATCGGGTTGACCTTCGCCAACTCGACCTTCAGCATGAGGAGGGCTGCCACCCCTTTCTCCACCTTGTCAATGTCGAGAATTGGGGCGATCCTCTTGATTATTCCGGACTCGGTCATCTTTTTCACCCTGCTCTCCACCGTCGGGGTTGTGACCCCGACCTGAACCGCTATCTGCCTGAAGGAGAGTCTGCCGTCCTTCATCAATACCTTCAATATTGAAGTGTCCGTCTCGTCTAGCTTGAGGGGCAATCGAAAACCAAGCCTTTCTCTTGTGCCTTTAACCTTTGTTCCCGCCCACACTTGCAAGAAATGAGAGGATGGGTCAGTGGTGACCCATGCTCATCTGGTGTCCACCCGCGTACTTCATTGGATTGCTGTCGAAACTGGACTTGTCCTCCTGACAACAGAAGTAGTATGTTTGCCCCATATGCTCTGACTTGAAAGAGGTGGACTCGCTGACCTGCATTCCACAGACAGGGTCTTTTGCCATTTCACCTTTGGTATCCGAAGCTGGCTGTAAGAACACATCGCTTTCCAAAATCCAATCACTGTGAACGGGGATTTGACGTTCGGGAGCCAGCACGGTAAACTAGGGTACGGCTCTACTCATCCTCAGAAGAAGCCTTGAAGAAAGCCATCGCCGTGGATTGGTTCTACTTGTGCTACCTGTTGTTCCTGTTGCCTCCATCATTTGTAATGCCGAGTAAGAGGTCTTCTCAAGAACAATCGACGCAGACAGGTTGATTCCGAACATTACGGCCGTTTACGCCAAGAACTAGAGTTGGGACCAGAACAATACTGTCCATGTGACGATAAGACGCGTTAACGGTGCTGACAACGTGAACGCGTTGATGCTTGGCGAGTCTGCGGCGGCTTCGTCAAGTGTCGCATAAGACACGCCGGTTCCTTCATCGAGGAAGCGATAGCTTCATGTCTGATGCAGACCTATTCCCGCACTTCATACAGACGAGGCCGCCCTCGGCAGACCGCCTCAAGAAACGCCCCGCAATGCCGACGGGGAACAGAACACGGGCCAAACGTTCGAATCTAGGCCGACCCGAGACCACAGTAGGCCAAGGGTTTGAGCCTGGATTCTAGTCATTAACAGTTGATGAATCCCCTCCGGCCCACAGCAAATAGCTCAGAATGAACTCTGCTTGGCTAATGTGGCTCAAATCAGGTCATTCTGGCGACCATATTCGCCCAGACAAAACGGGGGAAAGTCCCGACGACCGCGCAACATGTTAGACCTCTGATAGTCTTCCCAGTTGCTCCTTGTCTTCTTTTAGGACCTCAGTCATTGCATCATCAAACTCCCGGTCCTTGAATTCTTTCGCTACTCTCAGCTTTTATGCCACCGGCTTGTTCATTAGGACCTATACTCTGTCAGATTCGTTCCTAGCCATCCGTCAAAACCTGCAACAAGCACATTTCCAAATGCCACGTCAAGCAGAAGGTGGTACGTGTCACCGAAACCGAACTCGATTTCGCGTTCGTTCAAAGCCTTCACAGTAACTCGAGAAATCTCTCCTTGCTAATCCCGGCTTCGGCTATGATTTCCAACAGCAACCCCTTGCCTATAGGATTGTGTCTAGGGATGACGATGCGGTCTCCCTGTCTATTCCTGAGGATTAGATGGCTGCCAGACTGCCTAACGGGCACAAACCCAACTTTACGAAGCGCCTTCAGAACCTCTCTCCAAGATAGACTTGGTAGTCTGGAGGACCCGGGCAACTAAACGGTTACCTGAACGAGCTTGGCCTTCTTCTCTTTTGCTTCCGCTTCAACGTCTCCCAGATAGAGCTTTATCGCTTCCTGAATGTTCTTGAGTGCCTCTGCTTCTGTCTTGCCTTCTGTGAAACACCCGGGGAGCTCGATGCATGTCGCAACAAAGCCCTCTCCCCGTTGACGCTTCAGAGACACATGGTAGTTCCTTGCTTCCATCATGACATTGAATTCTAACGCTGTATTTATCCTGCTCTGTCTTGGGAAGGCGGTAGAAGCCAAAGGTCCGAATCCAACCCGACCCGAAACCTTGGCAGGCTACGGGTTTGGGCCTGAATCCTGGTCAAGGACACTTGACGAATCCAATTTGGTCTGGGTACGAGATGTTCGGGAACTCGGCAGCTACTAATCCGGTCTATGAAGTTACGGCAAGTTGGAATGTTCCCTCTGTGACGGCCCCAAGTGGAGGATGTTCCTTCATTTGCGACCTATCAATCTGGCCGGGTATGACCGCCCAAGACGAGGGAGGAAGTTGCACTTCGCCTTGTCTGATTCAAGCTGGGACGGATTCTTGCATTGCCCCGGGTTCTGAATGTCAAGCTTTCCCTGGGGAAAACAACTATGATGCATGGTGGGAATTGCTTGGTTCTAGCAACCCAGGTACGCAATACTGCCAGAACTTTCCGGTGAAAGCCAGCGATTCCATGTTTGTTGATATCTACAATGAAGCCGCAGGCGGTGGGAACGTGAACCAGTACGAAATATACATTGATGACTTCACAAGCGGACTGCAATGTTCCCCGTCCAACCAGCCAATAACGTTCTCAATGGGGACTCCGTACTATGGAGATTTCATTGGCGAGAATGCGGCGGGCGGTACGCTTCCCAACTTCGGCAGCTTCAGCATGACGGGGTCGATTTACTACAGCGGAGCTCTGCAGTCCATATACAATCCGTACTCCAACTACTGGTATGACCTAGAACTGCTATGGCCATCAGGGTGTAATCAGAACGATATCACAGTAGGGACAGTTAATTCGGGCGGAACATTCACCCAAACATACAATAACAGCTGTGGGACCTAATCCGATTGACGATGCAGGGACGCCTCTGGTTAGCTATTCCAATTGCTGCGATAATCGTCGTCGGGTCCTACGCAACCGTTTCTTGGGTCTTGCCTCAGCGCTCCCAAGATCCTTGCGTCGTTACCGGAGGCACAGGGTCACTTGAAGGTCTAATATCGGCCAACGCCCCTCTCAGCGCCCTTGTGATGCCCGCAGGATGTAATGCTTCGCTAACAGGATACTTCGCCGAAATTCCGGCTTCCTCCCAAGGCAGCCTCACGATCGAGCCCTATGTCTGGTTTGTAGCCAATCTGACTAACGGCACGACCGAGCCGACTTCTGCGGTGACCGTCCAAGCTCAGCCCAGCATTATCTACCTGTCAGGAACCGGCAGAGTAAACTTGACTTATTTCATACATGCGGCACAAAATGCGACGGGTTTCTACTTCGTCGGTATCTTCGGCAGGCCTTGCCCTGGCTTTCGTCTCGCCGTCGGCTACAATCCGTCGCAGGTCAATCTTTCTGATTGGCCCGGCGGAGTCGCCCCGTTCAGAGGTTGCTACCCGGCGCCCGGCTCCTTCACCCCGACGAGTACCGTAAACGCATCGCTGACCACCATATACTCAGGCTAACTCCGTGCTGGCTCGGAAAGTAGCGAGCCGTATTCGAACCATATTCTTGGAGATTACTGGCTTTTCGTTTCCTCGCTTGGGCGACTCGCCGCTTAGATTCGCTTAAATAATTAATTGCATCCCTTCCGGCCCGAACCCATGGCCTAGTTAGGAACTTGATGTTTTAAGACTGGAGACCGTAGTATTCTTGATGCACTCCAACATCTGTTGTTGAAACAATGGAACCCAATGAGCGTGTAGAAGTCGGGTTCCAAACTCCCCGGGGCTCGGAAACCCCCAGTCCACATGCGGATGCCCTTCGCAAACCCGCAGGGCGCCGCCGAGCCCGCGCGGATTCGTGCGCGGAATAAGAGAGGATCGGGCGCTGAGATGGCCGTATTTGTGCGGGTCCTTGTCGAACGTCTGTTTACATTGTGCTGAGCAGAAGTAGAATCCTCGGCCCTCATGCTCAGACCTGAACTTCGCCCGCTTCTCGTCAACTGTCATTCCGCAGACAGGGTCCTTTGCCATTTTGACTGATGCCACGTATACACTGTGGGTATTTCAGATCTTCCCGACCTGAGGATGCTCCCGCAGAGCTGGCCGCTCTCCTGACCTTCCCTGGAGGCAGTCGCCTTCCCTCCCCAACTGGTACACCTTCGCCTCTCCTTGGGTGCTCTCTTGCCGCCCCCGTGGCGTCTCATGATCATCGACTCCCCTGGGCCGCAGCGCCGTCCGTCCAGTTAAGCTGTTTTCGCCCCGTTCCCGAAATCGGGAATCCTCAAGAGCTTCAAATAGGAGAATCCCACGGCCACTCCAGTTTGACCCAGGTGCTCGAGAAGGACGAGTTTTCAAAGAAGGCCCTGGACTACTCGAAGTTCTACGCAGGAAAGATCGGGACCGTCCCGAAGGTGCCTGTCAGGTCCCTGCAGGACTTCTCCATCTGGTACACCCCGGGAGTAGCCGCGGTCTCAGAGGCAATCGCAGCAAACCCCGAGCTTTCGTTCGAGATGACTGGCCGCTGGAACACACTGGCCGTTGTGACTGACGGCAGCCGCGTCCTCGGCCTTGGCAAGATAGGACCGGAGGGTGCCCTTCCCGTGATGGAGGGGAAGGCTCTCATCTACAAGTACCTGGGAGGAGTCGACGCCTTCCCTCTGCCCCTGAGGACCGAGAACGAGGAGCAGCTCATAGCGACGGTGAAGGCCATCGAGCCCTGCCTCGGCGGAGTGAACCTCGAGGACATCGAGTCTCCAATGTGCTTCGAAGTTCTTGACCGGCTCAGGGCTGAGATGCAGATTCCAGTATGGCACGACGATCAGCAGGGGACTGCGGGGGTCTCTCTCGCTGCCATGTACAACGCCCTCGAGCTGACGGGAAGAAAGCTGAACGATTCTAGGATTGTCCTGTTCGGCTCTGGCGCTGCAAACGTGGCGACCGCCCGGCTGCTCATACAGGCGGGGGCCGACCCGAAGAAGCTGATGATGCTGGACTCCAAAGGGATCCTCTACCCCGAGCGGGAGGACATCGACCAACTGATGCTCAAGAACAAGTGGAAGTACGAACTTGCAATCAGGACCAACGGTGACAGGGTGAAGGGGGGGCTGAAAGTGGCGCTGAAGGGGGCAGACGCCCTTATTGCAGCCGCCGGGGTCGGGCCGAACCTGATCAAGAAGGACGAGATCGCCCAGATGAACAAGCGGGCCATCGCCTTCTTCCTCGCCAACCCGGTCCCAGAAATGAACCCGGAGGACGCAAGGGCGGCAGGGGCCGAAGTGGTGGCAACCGGAAGGTCGGACTTCCCCAACCAAGTCAACAACAGCCTGCTCTTCCCGGCCATCTTCAGGGGAGCGCTGGACGTCCGGGCCAGGACGATCACGGACACGATGGTGATTGCTGCTGCCAAGGAGCTAGCGAAGCACGTGAGGGACAAGGGGCTCGGGAAGGATCACATCCTCCCGACGATGGAAGAGTGGGAGGTCTACCCTCAAGTCGCGGCCACAGTAGGGGATGCAGCCGTCAAAGAGGGGCACGCCCGCAAGAAGGCATCCAGGGAGGAGCTCCTCCAAACGGCCACTGAGATGATCGGGCATTCGAGGACGACCATGGACGAGCTGAGGAAATGTGGTGTCATTCGTGAGCCTCCGGAATAAACCTAAAGCGGGAGGGGCCGAAGAGCTGACCATGGACCGGGCGAAGATTCGGTACGCGGCAAAGGGGGACGTGGCGGCAATAGCTGACCTCGTGGTCAGGCTGAAGAGACTGAACAACGAATTTGACCCGCTCTTCGGGGTTACCGAAGAGGCAAGGACGAAAGCTGAAGCGTACATCTCGGACACGATCGGGTCAAAGAAGAATCTCCTGCTCGTAGTTACGACCGGGAGCAAGATCATCGGGGTCCTGAGGGCAGAAATCCGGGAGCGGCTCTTCTACCACCCTAACATAGAGGGGCACATCACGGAGATGTACATACTCCCGGAGTACAGGCGGAGCCAGCTCGGGCGGGAACTGCTCGACAGGGCGTCCTCGGAGCTGGTGAAGATGGGAGCCGAGATAATCTGCGCGGACCTGCCATCGAGAAACGAAATCGGGGTCCAGTTCTACACAAAGCGTGGCTTCAGGCGCCTGATCGAAACCTACGCAAGAATGCCTCAGTAGTCCAGAAGCGTCCCCAGTTCGGGGCAGTCAGGCATTGGGAAGAATGTCGATGGGCATTAGAAGTCATGGTCAACGACCTGAGCGTGGGGAGAAATTCCCGGCTCGTCTGAATTTGGTATCCACCGCCCCCTTGCGTCGCGCGCTTTCGGGTGGCTCCTGATTCGTGCCGTCTGTATGCCGTCCATGTGCATGAAACCCTCGTCAGGCAACGGGCGGATTATCCCGTGCCTTCTTCCCGCGAGGACTTCACCGTTGAAAGTGCGCACCAACTCGACTCCTGTGATTCTGTCTGACAAGTAGTCAACGACACATTGGGCTTGAACCCTCTTCAGCCGTAAGAAGGGGAGCATCTTCGTCAAGACCATCGAAACGTCGTGGTTGGAAGAGACGTACAGAGCGTACACATTCTTGCGTTTGTCCTTGTATGCCATTTTTGTTTGAAGTGAGGATTCGTTGTCGAGCAGAAATCTTCGTAGCTCATCAAGGAGTGGCTTGTAAGCCTGCACAAATATCACTTGGATATCGATTGAGTATTTCTTCACGTAGAGCGAGATGGTACCTTCGCCGTCATAAAATCCTGCCACCCACGGCCAGGAAAACGTCTCCAATGAATCCGGATTCCAGCAGAGGACTTAACCACCCCTACGGCGAGAATTTCTAGGCCGTTTAGTAATCCAGCAGGGACCCCAATGAGCTACAGTTGCAAGGCCCGAGCAAGAAGCCGCAGCGATAGCAGACGTGATTCGTTCCGTTGCAGGCCTTTGAATGAGCCTGCGACTTCAGACAGTACGTTTCCTCAGGGACAGCCAGAACGAGCATCGTAGAGCCTAACCTTTGTCGTTGATATATAACCTTAGGCCAGATGAAAACTTAGTTTCGTCAATAGTCTAAGATTTCGGCTTCGACTGCCCCTTCAGCACCCCGTCCCCCTCCACTTCCATCGTCGTCTCGAAGGAACGCGCGTCCTCGACCTGGACCCCTCCGCTGACGGACCACTCCTTGAAGGAGCTCCCCTCTTCGACCTTTGCCTTCACATTGTGGCTCGATCTTGCCGCGAAAGTCCTCGTCTTGCCGGTGTAGTCTCTGCCGTCGACGAGAATCCTCAGGCTCTTGTCGTCCTGGCTCACGACCTGCACCGTCCTCGTATACCGGCTGTACAGCTTCCCCATCAGCAAGCCGTAGACGATCGTCCAAGCGAAGAAGAATGTTACGATCGCGACCTTCGCAGTGAAGTCAAAGTACACACCGACCAGGTTCAACAGGAGGAGACTGATGCCAACTATCACCCCCAGCGTCTCCCCCTTGACTGCGCCCCTTCCCGGAAAGTACTCGTAGAAGGCTCCGAAGATTCCGGAGTAAACCAAGGAGACGAGGAAGCCGAGGAAAGCCACCAAGGGCATGTAGACGACCACGACTGATGAGAAGCAATCTTCGACCGCTATCGCGGTCGCGTTGACGCTCTCGGCCGGGACGCAAGACTGGGGGTAGGTCTGGGAGATTATGTTCAGGACGTCCGACTTGAACGCATACGGGAGCAGGACGTTGAAGAGCGCAAGCCCTCCCACGTACACCACCCCGGCGAGAGTTCCAGCCTTCACCCCGGCGAAGAATGAGCCCAAGCCGCCCTGCTCTAGGCACTCAGCGCCTTCAGGACTTCGTCATCATGGCCGTCGACCTTGACCTTCCTGAAGACTTTCCTGACCCTGCCCTCTGCGTCGATGACGAAGGTCGACCTCTCAGTCCCCCAGTATTCCCTGCCGTACATGTTCTTGAGCTTCCACGTGTCGTAGAGCTTGTGAGCCTGCAGTCCCTCGTCGCTCAGCAGAGTGAAGTTCAGAGCGTACTTCCCGATGAACTTCTTATGCGACTCCGGGGAGTCTTTGCTGACCCCAAGGATGACCGCGTTCGCCCCTTCGAACTTCGGCAGATCGTCTCTGAACGCACACGCCTCCCTGGTGCAGCCGGGGGTGTCGTCCTGGGGGTAGAAGTAGAGGACGACGTTGTTCCCTCTGAATGAGCTCAGACGGACCGTCTTCCCATTCGAAGACGGCAGCTCGAAATCGGGGGCCAAGTCCCCTTCAGTCGGCCCTGTGCGCTGGTCGGTCATTCGATTCTCCCTCCCGCAACGCCCTCAGAAAAATGTAGTGTCTCCTGAAGGAAGCCCGCAGAAGAGAGATTCTTCGAGTGCGCAGCCCCGAGAAGGCTTTATGATTGGCGGCCCCCCGGCAGTGCTGTTTGTCCTTCGACTGCCACGTTCACCCTTGGACCAGGGACTTCATGGCCAAGAACGGCCCCATAATGAAGGCGTGCGAGTTCTTCAGGCTCGACGTCGCCAAGCTCCCCTCGTCCGTGGACGACCTTCTCGACGGGATGGACGAGGCTGGGGTCGCGAAGGCCGTGATCCTTGGCCAGGACACGCACGCTACGAAGAACCCGAACTTCAAGAACTACACCATGAAGAACGACCTGCTCGCTGCCATCGCGTCGAAGTCAGCAGACCGGCTCGTCCCATTCGCCGGAGTCGACCCGAACGCGGGCCCAGATGCAGTCCGCGAGCTGAAGCGGGCGACCAAGAAGCTCGGCGCGAGGGGCCTGAAGCTCCACAGCAGCGCCAACTCGGTCTACCCTAACGATGCGAAGAAGATGTTCCCGATCTACGACTACTGCCAGGGGGAGGGGCTCCCGATACTCTTTCACACCGGGACCACCGGCCTCGGGGACTGCGAAATCAAGTACAGCAAGCCGGAGCTCCTCGACGAGGTCTGCCAGAAGTTCCCCGACCTCAAAGTCGTGATGGCTCACTTCGGCTGGCCTTGGTCCGACGTCGCAGTCGCTATAGCGCTCCGCAATCCGAACGTCTTCATCGACGTGTCCGGGTGGAAGCCGAAGTACATCCCGCAGAGTCTCGTTCCCTACCTGAACGGAATCCTCCGGGACAGGTTCCTGTTCGGCACCGACTATCCGATGCTGAGGCAGAAGGAGTGGATGGACGACTTCGATTCCAGCCTCAGGCCCAGGTTGAAGCCGGGGGTGGCAGACAAGCTGCTGAAACGCAACGCGGAGAGGCTCCTGGCCGACTAGGGCTGTATAAGCTGAATCTTCAGTGCCTTCCTTCCGCTGAACCCTTCGTTTGGTTTGTGCCAGAATGAAACCTCAGATTCCCCGTAACGCCAGCAGAGCATCACCTTTTCTCCGTACCTGTCGGCAGGGAAGTCCACCAGTCCGTAGTCGAGGTCCTTCACGATTACGCCGAAGTCCTCAAGCTCGGCGATCTTCTTCGTCATGCTGTCGACAAGGGCGTCGAGTTGCGCTGCCCTCTCAGCAATCTCCTCAGTCCTGAAGCCGAGCAGGTCGTACTTCTCGAGCTCGGAATGCAACTGGGTGATGACCCTCTTCCGTTCGATGAGTTCCTTGATCTTCAGCTTGATGTCGGGGAGGAGCTTCGAAGCTTCCTGCGGAGTGAAATAGTGCTGTTCCCCTGGTTCGAACGACGTTTTGCGACTCGCCTCTTGAGTGCTCACTGTTCGGGATAAATGCCTTCGCACTGGAAGAGACGCGACGTTTGGGTTTAATATTCTTGATAATCTGAGGCAAGATGATGGGGGTTTCAGGATGAATTCAAGCCAGATTACTCATTCGGAATGGATGTGAAAATCACCGCACGGCGCGAAACGCAGCGGGGGCTTGGCAGTCCCTTGGTCTGGACTCCAGATAAGCACTATGACCGTTTGCGCGGAGGGATTACAGCATAGCCTCTGGCCGTGAGCCATTTTCGGGCAGCCCTGTCATGTTCCTCGGAGGATTTCGGCGCTTCCCCGCATCCGAGATTAAGAACCGCTGGCTTCCCACAACCATCTTGGCCACAGATGTAGGCACCGACTCCGGGTTGCGCAGCTTCAGGTGACATCACTCTGACGGAGCCGCACATCTTGACATAGCCCAACAAGATTTCGTAGAGGTGCTCAGGACACACGTTGTCGCTCAATTGTCTCCCGCCTAATTCCAGAACTCATTCCCATAAACCTTGTAGGATATCCCAGCGGCCAAGGCTTCCATCCTTCTTGCCAGATGCCCGGTCATACAGTCTCAAGGCCAAATGGACGACAGCGACGGCGAGGGACCCCATCAGGAGGTCGAAGACGACCAGGGCGAGAGGGCTCAGCACGCCGGGAACTGGCAGGAGGTAGGGCAGATTCCCGACGACGAGGTAGTAGGTGTCGCCGCACGTAGACGGGAACCCGAGACTGTATGCTCCCTGCCGCGCCGAGGCCTTGGCGCTCACGTTGAGGATGAAGATCGCCTCGTGTACGGAGGGGAAGCTCGCCTTTGCCAGGCTGATACCAATCCCTGTGCCGTTGGCCGGAAGCGGGTTCGTCGACCTGACGGGGAAGATGTACTGGTAATCGAAGCCGAACGCTCCGTGGGGCTGCCGATACAACTGCGACAGGTTGTTCAGTTGCGATGTGTAGGTCAAGGTTATCGTAACAGTCGTCCCGGGTGCGAGCACCAACTGCGGGGGAGAGAACCAGGGCTCCCCGACCGCGTACACGAAGCCCGAGGCGCTTGAATTCAGGTCGGCAAAGATTGCAGGGCAGCTTGTTGCTTTTGCCGTCAAAGAAGGTAGTATCACATTGTGAAGGAGGAGCGACCCTGTCACTATCAGGAAGATCAATATGTAGAGAACCCTTCTCCTCATGCGGGAGGAGGGGGACTCGATCCGATATCAGCCTACTCATCAGAACACCCACCCATAAGGGCGTAGGTCTCGAGAGGATGTGCGACTCGTGCGACGTCCTGCGGAAGGAAGCGTTCGCCTCTGATGCGAAATGCCGGTGCAACTTCTGTCCTTCTCCATCCATGGCTACGAATTGCCTTAGATGTGGACACACACTGGCCCTGACAGCGTAGCCTCAGGCCTTCCCCTTTACCGGCTCATCTCCGCGATTCTCGCTTCTACGTCTTTGAGCCTTCTCTCCAGGGCCTTCTTCTCCTCTTCAAGGTAGGCGCGCCTCTCATCGGGCGTCGGCTCTTGGAAGTACCGCCATCCCGGCCCGTAGTGTCCTGGGTAGTGGTGCCAGCCCTGGCAGCAGCATTCTCCTTGGCAGCAACAGCACATCTTCTCACCTCGCGAGAGTCTCAGCGGTAGTCGCCCTCATTTAGTGACTAAGGTCGATTTCCAAACCTGAGAAGCCGTGAAGGGCTGGAGCTGTCAGTTGAGACGACTGGGGATGCTACGACTTCAAGTCTGGACTCTGCTTGAGCTCTACCGGAGGGTACGATCCGTTGGGATGAGATTCCTTGTACGCTCGTTCGAATTCTAGGCTGGCGCAACGACCCCCGTCGAGCCAATGTATGCATGCACACGTGGAATACCCATGTCGCGCAGGGTAGCATATTGGCAGTATCCATCCATCAGCTGCCCGTCTTCGCCCCTTAGGATTACCGGACGAATGACTGCCCCGAACTCGTCTATTTCGCGCTTCAATTCCGCCTTCCGTGCTCCAAGGCTTGAACCGAAGTCGTACCCTGTCTCCTCGTTCTTGATGTTCATGATTTCTTGGCTCAGCTTGATTCCCTGGAGGCTCACGGTTTCCAACCGCCATCTCCTCGATGCCAGACTTCGAAGCCAGTTGCTTTCATTGGGGTCTTTTCCTCTGGTGCGATTGTCAGACTCCCACTCCTTTCTCACGTTGACGTCTACCAGTTCCGCTATCTCGGCCGGATCCTCCAGCACGCAGTACGTAATGCCATCGAGGTTTCGAAGAACCTTCATCGAGTACTTCCCGTCATGGAGCTATTTGAGTGGGAGCCGGCCATTTACGATGCCTCGTTCCCCACATCCTCTCGTTAGTCCTACCCTTGCGTTTCCGATGCCCTGTGGCTTAGCCAGTCGAAAATTCATCCAAATCAAGCAACTCTTTCGGTTTGTCAGTGGTATGAACAACGCCTATCCCAGAATTCTCGGAGTAAACTGCCCTGACCTCGCCTGTTTGTCCACTGATTGCAACATCGTCGTAAGACCTGTAGCCAACCACTATTCCGGCAAACTTCAGCGGTCTCTTGTAGAGAAATACTGGGCTGCCACTACCGCCCGAAGAAGACCCAAGCCAACCGAGGAGCAGACGGAACCTCCTGCCGCAAGGCTAATATTCAATCTAAGGCCCCTATGAAGGAGATACAAGTGTACACTCGACGCGGCGACGACGGGGAAACCTCGCTTTTCGGCCCTAGGCGCGTGGCCAAGGACTCTCCGAGGGTCGAAGCATACGGAACCGTAGATGAGCTCAACAGCGTCATCGGCGTCGTACTCTCCGAATGCAGGGACGCGAAAATCTCAAACGAACTGAAGACGGTTCAGAAGATGCTTTTCGTCGCCGGTGCCGACCTCTCTGCGGAGCTTGACGGCGCCGGAAGGGTGCCTCGGATATCCGCGCACGACACTTCGAGGGTCGAGCTGATGACCGACCGCCTCATCGAGGACCTCCCTGTCCTGAAGAGCTTCATCCTACCTGGGGGAACGAGGGTCGGTGCAGAGCTCCAGTTGGCAAGAGCGGTCTGCAGGAGGGCGGAGAGGAGGATAGTCACAGCCTCAAGGGCGGAGGCGATCAACCACGAGCTCATCCCCTTCTTCAACCGGCTGTCCAGCTACCTCTTCAACCTCGCCCGGGCTGCCAACAAGAAATCGAAGAAGCCCGAGGTCCCCTGGACCCCTGGCAGCTAGTCCAGGCTTACGGAGACGTTCTTCACCCTGACGTAGGACGAAATCGCGTCCATTCCCTGCTCGGAACTGTTCCCGCTCCACTTGAAACCCCCGAACGGGGTCTGAGGGAATGTCACAGGCTCTTCGTTGACTGCCACTATCCCAGCCTCCAACTGCTGGGCCACGCTGTGCGCCCTCTTCAGGTCCTTCGTCCATACGCCTGCCCAGAGCCCATATTCGGTGTCGTTCGCCTTCGCCACTGCCTCGTCTAGGGTCTCGAACGACGTGACTGTCAGGACAGGGCCGAAGATCTCTTCTCTCGAGACCTTCATCCACTGCTCGACCCCTTCGAGAATCGTCGGTCTGTAGAAGTAGCCTGCCCTGAGCCCCTCGTCTTCCGGGGCCGACCCGCCCGTCGAGACCTTGGCTCCCTCCCTGACTCCCAGCTCCACGTAGCCTGCGACCCTTTCCTTCTGAGACGAAGAGACCAGCGGCCCCATCTGGGTCTCCGGCTCGAGCCCATCCCCCAGCTTCATCGACGAAGCCCCGGCCACGAGCCTTTCCATCAAGGGTGCCTTCACGCTCCCCTCCACAAGCAGTCTGGACCCAGCCCAGCACATCTGCCCGGCATTGGTGAATATGCCGTTGAGGACCCCCTGAGCAGCCTTTTCCAGGTCGGCGTCCCCGAAGACCAGGGTGGGGTTCTTTCCCCCCAGTTCCAGGATCGTCCGGGCCAGGTTGGCTGAGGCATGCCGCGCCACTGTCATCCCTGTCTCCACTGAACCTGTCAGTGCGACGAGCTTCACGTCAGGGTGAGCCGCGAGTGCCCCTCCCACCTCGTCCCCGCCGCCGGTTACCACGTTTAGGACGCCGTCCGGGAGCCCGGCCATCTTGCAGAGTTCGGCAAACTTCAGGAGGGTCAGAGGGGTGAAGGACGCCGGCTTCGCGACCACTGTGTTCCCAGCTGCGAGGGCCGGTGCCATGCTCCTGGCAGCCATGACCAGCGGATAGTTCCACGGCACCACGTGCGCCGTGACCCCGAGGGGTTCCTTCACAGTGTAGTCGAACCTGTTCCCCGGGACTGGTATCGTGCTCCCCTGAATCTTGTCGGCAAGACCGGCGAAGTACTCGAAGTGCCGCGCGGTCATCGCCATGTCCCCTTTCGCTTGCCCAAGCGGCTTCCCGTTGTTCAGAGTCTCCAGCCTCGCGAATTCGCTCAGCTTCTCCCTCATTGATTGTGCTATCTTGTAGAGAATCCGCCCCCTCTTGCTCGGGTCAATCAGCCGCCAGGCTGGGTCTTCGAATGCCTTCTTCGCCGAGTCGACTGCGGACTTCACGTCCTCCGCGTCCCCCTTTGGGACGTGCGCGAGAACGCGCCCAGTGGCGGGATTGAAGGTCGGGTAGTTCCTCCCGGAATGAGACCCCACCCAGGTTCCCCCGATGAACATCTGGTAGGACGGCGTCGTTTCAGCCTGCATAGTACCGGTCGAACCTGCTCGCGCAGGAAGATAACTCTTACTTTCACTTCATGAGTTCGAAGGCGGTCGAGATCCCCTGCCCCACTCCGATGCACATGGTTGCGAGCCCGTACCTCGTGCCGGTCCGCTTCATCTCGTGCACCAGGGTCGTTACCAGCCTCGCGCCGCTGCACCCCAGCGGGTGTCCCAAGGCTATCGCACCCCCGTTTGGGTTCATCCTCTTCAGGTCGAATTCAGGCATCTCAGCGACGCAGGTGAGGACCTGGGCGGCGAAGGCTTCGTTCAGCTCCACTATCCCGAACTCGTCCAGGCTCATCCCCAATCTCGCAAGGAGCTTCCTCGTCGCATAGACTGGGCCAATCCCCATGAAGCTCGGGTGGACCCCTGCCGTGGCAGAGCCGAGGATTTTCGCAACCGGCTTGAGGGCGCTCTCCTCCGCTCTTCCCTTCTCCATCAGGAGCAGGGCGGATGCGCCGTCGTTGATCCCAGAGGAGTTGCCCGGGGTCACGGTGCCGTCCTTCCGGAACGACGGCTTCAGAGCGGCAAGCTTCTCGAGCGAGGTGTCCGGGCGCGGTCCCTCGTCTGCGTCCACCCCGTCGGGCTTCTCGGGGGTCCTCACAGCGACGACCTCCTGCTTGAACCGCCCTGCGGCCGCAGCCGCGACGGCCTTCCTGTGGCTGGCGAGGGCGAACTCGTCCTGCGCACGCCTGTCGATCCTGTACTTCTCTGCGAGGTTCTCCGCAGTCTCTCCCATCGACAGAGGCGGATATTCGCTGGGAAAAACCGGATTGACGAACCTCCACCCGATCGTGGAATCGACCAGCGATGCCCCTCCCCGCTTGAAACCGACGTCCGGCTTGAGGGCGACCAAGGGCGCACGGGTCATGCTTTCCACCCCTCCAGCAAGCAGGACTTCCCCCTCCCCCGACCAGATCACCCGAGCCGCAGAGTTGACCGCCTCCAACCCAGACCCGCACAGCCGGTTCACAGTGGCTGCAGGAACAGAATACGGGATGCCGGCGAGCAGGGTTGCCATCCTCGCCACGTTCCGATTGTCTTCACCTGCCTGGTTCGAGCACCCGAAGTACACGTCGTCGATGGAAGTCGGGTCGACACCGGTCCTCGAAAGCAGCTCCTTCATCACGAGCGCTCCCAGGTCGTCCGGGCGCGAAGACGCCAAGATGCCCCCGTACTTGCCGATTGGGGTCCTGACCGCTTCGACCACGACCGCCTCCCTGTCCATGAACTGTCTCCCCCCATCCGGCCCTTTTCTTCTTTGCTCGTTCCGCGGAGCTCACTATCGAAACTCTCCCCCGGGTTCGGGTTGGAGAAAGCGCGGTCCCTCTTCCACGACTCCGACTTCATGAAGTTCTGGGTCGGTCAGTCCATCTCCGTCCTCGGGGCGCAGTTCTCCCCGTTCGCGATCCAGACGATCGGAGTCATGACAGTGCTCGGTTCGCTACCGTTCCTCTTCGTCCTGTTCTCTCCCGTAAGGCACGTCAGGGACTTTCCGACGGATTGACCCTGCCCGGGGCGGGACGAACCCTTCCGGGACCGACTACTGTCCGGAGAACTTTGCCTCTCGCTTGTCGAGGAAGGCAGTCACCCCTTCGATGTGGTCCTTGGTCCTCCCGGCCGCGTCCTGCAGGTACGCCTCGTACTCGAGAGACGAATCCATGTCGACCACGATCGCCCTGTTCAGTGCTCTCTTCGTCATCCCGAGGGCCCTGGTCGGCCCGGAAGCAAGCCGCTCGGCGATCTTCGTGACTTCCTCAGTGAACTTGTCATCGGGGAAGACCCAGTTGACCAGGCCCATGCCGAGCGCCATTCTTGCATCGATCGGTTCGCCGAGCATCCCCAGCTCCATCGCCTTCGGGAGCCCCAGTATCCTGGTGAGCCAGAAGCTCGTCCCTGCGTCCGGGATGAGGCCCACCTTGATGAACGCCTCGTGGAAGCTCGCCTTCTCGGAGGCAGCCCTAAGGTCGCAGGCGAGCGCGAGCCCCAGCCCTGCACCTGCGGTCACGCCGTTGAGGGCTCCGACCACCGGCTTGTCCATCTTCCGCAACCGCTGGACTATCGGGTTGTACTTGTTCCGAAGGACCTCCCCGAGAAGGATTGGCTTCCCGCTCTCGTACATCCCCCTGTTCGTGTTCAGGTCCTCCCCGACCGAGAATGCCCTCCCCTCGCCTGTCAGGACCAGGCACCTGATTTCAGGGGACTTCTCCCCCTCCTTCAGTGCTTCCAAGAGGTCTATCCCCATCTGCTCGTTGAAGGCGTTCAGCTTGTCGGGCCGGTTCATCCGGACCCACTGCACCCCGTTCCTGACTTCCGTCTTGACAGTCTGGTACTCCATCTACTTCCCCTTGAACTCTGGCTTCCTCTTCTCCATGAAGGCGTTCATCCCCTCCTTCTGGTCTTCGGATGCGAAGAGCATGTAGAACAGCTCCCGCTCGAAGTCGATCCCCTGGGTCAGCCCCATCTCGAAGGCCTTGTTGACAGCCATCTTCGCGAGTCTGACCGCGACTGGGGACTTTGACGCGATTTCGTTAGCCACCTTCATCGCCTCTGTGAAGTACGCCTCTCTGGGGACCACCCTGCTCAGAAGCCCCGATGTCCGGGCCTCCTCCGCCCCTATCCTCTTTCCAGTCAGGACCATCTCCATCGCCTTGTACTTCCCAACCGCACGGGACAGCCTCTGGGTCCCCCCTCCTCCGGGCATCACGCCGATGTCTATCTCGGGCTGCCCGAGCTGAGTGGTCTCCGAAGCCACGAGGACGTCGCAGCTCATCGCGAGCTCGAGCCCGCCCCCGAGCACGAAGCCGCTCAGGGCGGCGACTATCGGCTTGCTGAAGCGCCCCACCCTGTCCCAGAGCGGGAAGAAGTGTTCCGACATGGCCATGCCGACTGCAGTCATTCCGGCCATCTCCTTGATGTCAGCACCGGCCGAGAAAGCTTTCTCACTCCCCGAGATCACCACACACCTGACTTCGTCGTCCTTCTCGAACCCGTCCAGAGCCAGGATCAGTTCCTTGACCATAGTCGAATTCAGTGCGTTCAACGCCTCGGGCCTGTTCAGCTTGATGATTCCGACATGCCCCTCCTTCGATGCGAGCAGAGTCTGGTAGTTCACGTCACCGAGGGCTGACCTGAGCGTAAAAAACCTACCCAATCTCGACCCTGGAGGGTCGAGGGCGGTCGCGTGCCAGGAGCGAGAGGCTACGCTAATATCTCCCACGGCCGGCTCCCGGTGGACATTGACCTCCTGGCACGAGTCGAAGCTCAGGGTGAGGTTCGAAGAGACTGACACAATGGGGGTCGTGTACTACTCCAAGTTCCTCGTCTGGATGGAAGTCGGCAGGATCAATCTGCTCCGCGACATCGGGCTGGCGTACGACGAGTTTCTGAAGAGGGGAAGACACATCCCTGTCGTCCAGGCGCACGCAGACTACAAGGCGTTCGCGCGCTTCGATTACGAGGTCTTGGTCAGGACAAAGGTCGCTTCGGTTGGGAGGCGGAGCATACGGTTCGAAAACAGAATTTTCAAACTCCCCGAAAAGGAACTACTCTGCACAGGCCACACCATCCACGCGTTCATAGACAGAGACGGCAAGTCCCTCCCCCTTCCCGCAGACCTCCGTGACAAGCTCTCCGGGAGCTGACCCCGCGTCGGCCCGCCCGGAACTGGCTCAGTCTTCCCTGTCGACAGCGATCAGACCCATCGCCTTCGAGAGCACCTCGTCCCCGTAGGCTTCTCCCATGAGGAAGTGGGTGCCGTAGAGCCTGCCAGAGTCGAGGAAGCGGGCGTCCGACAGCTTCGTCCCAATCTCCAGAAGGGTGACTGTCGCGACAGCGTGGCCTATCGTGCTCAGTGTGTCCTTTGCGTAGAACTGGGCGTGGCTTTCATCTGACCTGGACAGTGAGTCGAGGGCTGCCTTCGCTCTTGCAGTGGCCGATTCTGCCGTGGCCCTGTCTCTCTCCGCGACCTTGGCGGCTTCCATGTCTCTGATGAGAGCCAGGTGAGCCCCCTTTTTCGCAATCGCTTCCAGCATGTCCAGAGCTTGTATGTTGCTCGACCCTTCCCAGATTGGTGTTATCAGGGCCTCCCTGTGGAGCCGCTCGACAGCGTACTCCTTGAGGAAGCCGACTCCGCCGTGGAGCTCCATGGCCATCTTGGTCACGTAAGCCGCCATCTCCGCGGAGACGTTCTTTGCCACGTGGGTGAGAAGCCGGGCATAGTGGTACGCCTCGTCGTAGGGGGGAACCTCGGTCCACGATTTCTGGAAGCGGTCGACCGCCCTGAACACGAGGGCCAACGAGCCTTCCAGGCAGACCTCCATGTCCAGCAGGTCTCTCTGGACCAGTGGGTGCTCAATCAGTTTCTTTCCGAAGGCGCTCCTCTTCTGGGCGTAGTAGTACGCCTCGAAGTAGGCCTTCCTGGCTATCCCCAGCGCCCCCGCGCAGTTGGCAAGGCGCGATACCATCAGGTTCTCCATCGTGTAGTAGATGCCGTTCCTGAGGTCCCCGACCGGTGTCGCCTCGGCCGCGTGTAGCTCCACTTCCCCTGTTGGCACGCTGGCAGTGGCGCTCTTGTCCTTCAGCCTCCTCAAGTCAAAGTTCCTCTTCCCTTGAGAGTCCGTCCTCGGCACGAGGAAGAGGCCGAGGCCCTTGGCCCCCTTTGCCGCGCCCCTGGGCCTCGCAGTGACGAGAGCGAAGTCGGCAAGTCCAGCGTTGCTCGCGAAGTACTTCGTGTCCCCAGTCAGACGCCAGGAGCCGCCCCCTTCCGACGCTTCGACCAGATTGGCCCCCAGGTCGCTCCCTCCCTGGAGCTCTGTGAACCAGGTCGCACCGTACCTTATCGGCTCGCTCTCCCCTATCAGGGAGGGAACAAGCCTCTTCTGCTCCTCGCTGCCGTACTTGTAGAGGGCATAGGCCGTCTGGTTGGTCACGGTCAGCACGCAAGCGACCCCAGGGTCGGAAATCAGGTAGAGCGCAGCGTAATGGTCGTGCCAGCTCCCTCCCCTGTACGGGGGTCTGTTGACCCCGAACTCCCTGGAGAGCCTCTCGAGAGCCGTCCGCTCCCCTGGCTCGAGCCAGACCTCGTCCACCCTGTCGCCGCCGACACTCCACATCACCTCTCTGGGCCTGGCAACCTTGTCCACGTAGTCCGCGATCTCGTATAGCTCCTTCCCTGCGAAGGCCCCCAGGGGCGAAAGGGGTGGAATCCTCCCTGTGAAGTAGTTCAGGACCGACCTCAGGGGTCTGTCTATGTCGAAGTGGTTCCTGCCGTACGCACTCGACAGATGACGGTAGGCGCTATCAGAGGGCAATCCGCCAAACCCGCCGTTGGCGCGAGGTCGCCCACTATAAGAGCTTGAGCGGGGGGACACCCAGGCCCCTAGCGGAGATAGACCCTGCGGGGGTCGAGAGAGCGGAGCAGGCGGGTCTCCTCCGGGGTGGGGGGCGCGACGCGCGCCACCCTGTTGGCTGTCTTCAGCTTCCACCCTGTCCTCTCTTTTGCTTCATCGACTGTGGCGCCGGGCTGCAGGGCGCTCAGGTACATCTCCCCGGTCTTCGGGGTGAACCTGTAGATCCCCAGGTCGGTCACCACTGCCTCCGGTCCTCCCCCCGGGAGCCCGAGCTTCGCGCGCTCCTCTCGGGACCCCTTGAAATAGCCGGGGGTGGTGTTATAATCGACAGCCTCTGGAAACTTGGACCTGTCCTGCCCGTCCATGATTATGACTGACTTCGAGGCTATGCAGCCTATGTCGTTCGCGCCTCCGCTCCCTGAAATCCTGACCTTCGGCTTGAAGTAGTCTCCTATCGCGGTCGTGTTGACATTCCCATACCTGTCTACCTGGGCCGCGCCCAAGAACGCGTAATCTACCCTGTAGAGCAGAGCCGTCAGCGCGTCCAGCATGTCGCACAGGTAGGTCGCAGTCTCTGCCAGCAGAGGGTGGGCCAGTTCCACAGCGCGCGGTGGGTCCATGTCGACGACTCCGTACTCGTGCATTATCACGCATTTCCCCGCGTGCCTCCTCTTGGCGAAGAGTGCTGCGAGGACAGGCAGCCCCTGGCCCACCATGACCACGTCCCCGTCTCTGATGAACTTGGCTGCCGATATCACTGCCGCCTCCCTGCTGCTGAACCCGCCTCCGGAGACCTCAGGCAAGAGCGAACAGCCTCCCTGTCGAGATCCTTCTCAGTCTGTCGCCCCCCAGCTTGTCCAAGTATTCATTCCGGTCCCCTACGTCGAAGATCCACTCTCTCGCCCAGTCATCGAACCCCTTCTGGGTCCTGGACATCTGGGCGTATTCCTTCTGGAACGGTTCGTCCAGGTCGTAGAATCCGAAGAGGCCGTACGGGTGTGCACCATACCGAACCTGACAGACCGCGTCGACCATGAAACTCGGAAGGAACATGCGCACGCTGTTCTCCTTGACGAACCTCTTCTCAACTATCTTCTCGACAGTGACCACCCTGTGTTTGGCCGCCTTGAGCGCCCAGCCGTCTGAGCCCGCAGGCCCGTACGCGAGCACGTTGCCATCCTCGTCTGCGAACTGTGCGTGCATGATGGCTACGTCCGGCCTGCACGGGGGGAGGACGACCACGCTGCTCCTGTCTCTGAACGGCGACCTCATCAGAGCGAGCTTCTCCTTTCCCTTGAACGTCCTCAGCCGCTCGATGTCGCTCCCCCTGAGGGAGCGAATCGGGATGAACGGAATCCCCATGGCGGCAGCAGCGAACCGGAGGGTCATAGCCAAGTTGGAGTAGTCCTCGAGCTGGAACCTGTAGCCCTTCTCCCGTGGCCTGTGGTCCCCCTCCATTGCTCTTCTGATGTTGTAGCATGTGACCATGGTGAAGGAAGCCTCGGCGCGGGTGACCGCCTTCCCCCCGACGAGGAGGTCGAGGCATGGAGCGCCGGTCCCAGCTGAGGCGAACTTGAGGTTCCTCCTCCTCTGCTTGATGACCTCATAGGCGAAGGCGATCGACATCCTCCCGGCGGAACTCGCGAACGCAAGGGTGGAGCCGTCCCTCACGAATCTCGAGACTGCATCCCTGATTGGTATCACCTTGGACGTAAATGTCTCGATCCTCTAGATGGGGTACGTGGGGCAGCAGGGGGATATCAATTTAATCCCGGCCTGAGGCATAGCCACCGTCGGAAGCGGATGACCCTATTCTACGAAGACATGCGCGTCGGCAGAAGCTTCACGTCCCGGACAGCGTCCTTGCGCCAGGCGGACGTCGACGACTTCGCCCGGCTCACAGGGGACCTCAACCGACTGCACACCGACGAGGGTTACGCGAGCAGGACGATTTTCGGCGGGAGGGTCGCGCACGGCCTCCTTGTCCTGTCTGTAGCAGTCGGCCTCTGGTACGAGATGAACCTGACGCGGGATTCCCTGGTTGCGCTCCTCGGAATGAACAAAGTGGCGTTCAAGGCGCCCGTCCGCCCAGGGGACAAAATGCGCCTCGTTTCTGTTGTTGCGTCCCGCCGACCCTCTCGCTCGAGGCCCGACGCGGGGGTCGTGGCGCTCCGGGACGTCGTAGCCAACGAAAAGGGCGAACCCCTGCTCGAGTTCGAGCGCGTCCTGCTGGTGAAGAAGAGGGGAAGGAAGAGCTGAGAGTCCAGTGAAGCTCGCAGCATCATTGGGCCACGGCCTGACCCCGTCCGAGGTGGTAGAGATAGCGGGGCGGGTAGAGCGTTCAGGCTACGACTTCGTCTGGGTCTCAGAGAGCACCGGGTTCGACTCGCTCCCCATCCTCGGGGCGATAGCAACCCAGACCAAGAAAATCGGGCTCGGGACAGGGGTGGTCAACGTCTACTCCAGAAGTGCGACGCAGCTCGCCATGGCGGCAGCCACCATCGAGGAGCTCTCGCCTGGCCGATTCATCTTGGGGATCGGTGCCAGCTCCAAGGGGGTGGTCGCAGACTGGCATCGCCTCGACTTCAGGGGTCAGCTCGTGAGGGTGGAAGCCTACGTCGACGCGCTCGCAGCCAAGCTGAAGAAGGAGAGAGCCCGGCTTCCAGTCCCTTTCTCGTCCGTGCGGCGTGACATTCCCCTCTTCTTGGCTGGGGTGGGCGACCAGATGGTGTCTCTGGCGAAGAGGAAGGCCGACGGGGTACTTTTCTTCATGCGGCCACTCCCTGAAGTGAGCACCAAGAGCCGCGAACTCTCGTCCGACTCCTTCAGGGTCTGCGCGAACGTTGTCGCGTGCGTCTCCAGCGACCGCAGAGCGGCCGAGGCGAGGGCCAGGAAGACCGTGGCCTTCTACCTCACCTACGGAGATTCGTACAGGCGCCTGATCCAGCTTCGGGACCATTCCGGGGTCGTCAGCGAGGCAATCGCCACTGTCAGGAACGATTGGCTCAAAGGGAGGAAGGAGGACGCAGCGCGCAAAGTCCCTGAGGAGCTCCTGCGGGACGTCGCAATCTACGGGAGACCTTCTGATTGCAGGAGGGGGGTCGAGGAGTACTCGCAGGTCAAAGGGCTCCACATGCTCGGCCTGCAGTTCAACCCGGGGGAGAGGAGCCTGGCTGAATCGATGAAGTTGTTCTCATCCCTCCCTGACAACAGTTGACTGTCTGAACCTTCAAATAACTAGGAAGAATCCGGTGGAACAGCGTCGGTTTGATTGCGAAAAGGAGGGTAGCCGCAGTCGGATATGGCCTGACCAGGTTCGGAAAGAGGGAGGGGGGGCTCCGGGACCTGGCAGCAGAAGCCGGGAAGGCGACCATCGAGTCGGTCCCCAGGCTCGACAGGAAGGAGATACAGGGGTTCTTCCTGACCACGACGGACGGGGAGCCTTACCTCACCGCTTCGGTGGCGGAGAACCTCGGCCTCCGACCGAAGCTCTCTTCGAAAGTCGAGAATCTGTGCGCGTCGGGGGGGATGGGAATCACCATAGGCTACGCAGCCATCGCTTCCGGCCTTCTTGACACCTGCATGATTCTCGGGGCCGAGAAGATGTCACACCTCAGGAGCGCCCCGCCCATGGAATGGGATTTCACAAGAGGGGGGATCATGCCGCCTGCGGTCTGGGGGGCGATCTACGCGCGAAAGCACATGCAGGAGTTCGGGACCAAGGAGGAAGACCTCGCTCTCGTGTCTGTCAAGAACCACAGGAATTCTTCGATGAACCCGTTCGCTCACTTCCAGAAGCCAGTGACGATCAGTGAAGTGATGAGCTCCAAGCCGATAGTCACCCCTCTGAAGCTCTTCGACTGCAGCGCCAAGACCGACGGCGCGGCAGGGGTCATCTTGGCCGGCGAAGAGCTGGCAAGGAAGTTCACCGATTCCCCGGTCTGGATTGCCGGGACGGGCCAGTCTTCCACTGGAGCCACCTTCGGCAATGTAAACCCGGACTACACCACTTGGCCGGCGGTCAAGCTGGCCTCACGGGACGCGTACGATTCGTCGTCCCTCCTCCCCAAGGACATGGACGTTGCCGAGCTTCACGACGCTTTCACGATCAACGAGATTATCGAGTACGAGGACATGGGCTTCGTCAAGAAGGGGAAGGGGGCCGAGTTCATCAGGGACGGCCAGTCCGAAATAGGGGGAAGGATTGCGGTGAACACGAACGGCGGCTTGATAGGAGCCGGGCATCCGATCGGAGCGACAGGAATCGCGCAGTCGGTGGAGGTGATACAGCAGCTCAGGAATGAAGCAGGAAAGCGCCAGGTGAAGGGCGCCAGGAATGGCATCATCCTCAATCTGTCCGCGTCCGTCTCCACTGCGAGTGTGATAGTGTACAGTGACAGAAAGTGAGGGTTCGGTGAGCGGGTCCCCAACTCTGAGGGTCGAGGACGCCTGGCACTATCCCTGGGGGGAGCCGGAACTGAACAAGACGGCGAGGTTTCTCACTTCTCTGGCGAAGTCTAAGATAGAGACCACCAAGTGCAAGAAGTGCTCGACGGTCCAGTGGCCGCCGAGGAGCGTGTGCTCCAAGTGCCTGTCCCTCGACCTTCGGTGGGTTGCGCTCCCCAAGAAGGGGAAGCTCGTCGCCTTCGCTCGCGCCTACATAGGCGCCACCCACACTGAGGAGACCCCGATCATAGTCGGGGCCATCCATCTCCAGGGTGGAATCAGGCTGCTCAGCAGGATCGCCGGGACAAGCTTCGAGTCGCTCAAAGTCGGGATGGCTGTCAGGTTCTCCGGTGCCAAGCTCGTCGACGGCAAGCCGTACTGGGAGTTCACACCGCTGACGCCGAGCCAAGGGTGACCTCGGACCAGCCTTGGCAGCCGAACAGCGGGAGAGCAGGGTAGCCGTAGTCACCGGGGGGGCGAAGGGGCTCGGCAGGGCCATAACCGAAAGGCTCCTCTCAGACGGGCTCAGGGTGGCAGTCTTCGCGAGGAATCCTTCAGGGGACCCGGACCGACACGAGGGGAAGCTGCTGCTGCTCAAGGTCGACGTCACAGACCCTTCGCAGGTGCGAAGGGGGGTGGCCGCAGCGTTGAGGAAGTTCGGCAGGCTGGACGTTCTGGTCAACAACGCCGGTGTTTCGGGTCCGATCAGACCTGTGCAAGACATCAGCGAGGCAGACTGGGCGCGAACCCTTGAAGTCAACCTCACGGGGGCCTTCGTGTGCTGCAAGTACGCAGTCCCTCACATCACGAAGTCCGGAGGAGGTGGTAGGGTGGTCAACATCTCGTCGATGGGGTGGAAGAAGGCAACAGCCTTCAGAACCCCCTATTCAGCGTCAAAGGCAGGCCTGGTCGGGTTCACTCGGGCCCTTTCAAGAGAACTGGGGGGCTACGGAGTCACGGTCAACGTGGTCTCCCCCGGGCCCATCGAAGGCGAGAGGATTGAAGAGGTGACGAAAGGGACAGCCGCAGCCAATGGAGTCAAGCCCGAAGATGTCAGAAAGAGGCTACTCGCAGCGTCTTCCCTCCACAGGTTTTCGACACCGCAGGGGGTTGCAGCTCTGGTCTCTTTCCTCGTGTCGGGAGACGGAGAATCCATCACAGGCCAGGAATTCAGCGCAGACTCCACGTGATGGGACGGACGCAGCCGGAAAGCCCCAATCTTGTGTCCATGGCCCTCAGTCGGACGGGACGGATCCAGCCTCGAATTTCTACGGTGTGCCGCTTACAGGCTGCCGAGTATCTTGGCGGCTTCCTTGTCGGACCAGGCCCTCATCGTCGTAGTCCTGATGTTCCCCTTGCTCCCCATCTTGGCGCATAGCTTGAAGATGGCATCATCGTCCGGGGCCTCGACTACGCCGACCAGGTCGTAGGGTCCCATGGTGTAGTACCTGTGTACCCACTTGCCACCTGCTTGCTCGAACATCCTGTTGGCCGCCATGGCGCGCTTGTACGAGTCCTTGACCGTCGTTATGCCCTGCTCAGTCCAATTGATCAGGAGGATGTAGCGTGGCATGGCCGAGAACGGCCCACCTTGTCCTTAAAAGAATAGCGAGCCACTCAGGGAGCCTTTCAGTCCTTCTGGGTCCCATAGACGAAGGACCAATGGTCTCCGTAGATGGTCAGGACTCCGGTCTGTCCCATCATGTAACTCCCTGCGTCGACACTCACTATGATGGTGCTCCCAGGCGGAACGTACAGGTAGCTCCCGACGTGCACTACGTTCTGGTCGAGTGAGATCACCGACGCGACGCTGTCGGTCGTGCCGTTGAGGAACGGAACGTGCGCAGTGATCGCGAAGGGCTCGCTGCCGTTGTTCAGCACCCACGCAGTCAGCGTCCCCTTCCCAAATGAGTACGACGTGACCACCAGGTTGGGGGCCAGTGTGTTGTTGAGCGCAGCTTGAAGGTCGATTCCGGAAGCAGAAGACGTCGTTGACGTCCCGACCATGGTCGAGATGACCGTGGTAGTGGTGGCCGTCGTCTTGACCTCTCCGCTCGACAGCCCCCCTCCAAGATAGCCCGCTCCCCCTCCGACGGCCAGCCCCACAATGAGGACTGCGACGAGCGCTGCCCCGCCTTTCATGTCCGAATACCGTGGGCTTTGCCTTAAGAATCTTCTGGCGGAAGCACGAGGCCGAGCCCCGAAAACCATGACCGGCGGGCGTTGATCAGCCAACGGACAGTCGATGGCTTTAATTAGCGAACCCGCCGTTTTTCCAATGTTTCAGGTGACGTCCGGTCTGCGGAAGGTGAGGGTTCGTGCCGAAGTGAACGGCACGATCTCAGAAGTCGAAGTCCCAGTCTGGTACACGCTCGCGGAGCTGCTAAGGGAGGAGATGAATCTGACAGGGACGAAGCTCGGCTGCAACCGGGCCGAATGTGGCGCATGCACCGTCCTCCTCGACGGAAAGCCAGTCTTCTCCTGCACAGTGCTCGCGGCCGAAGCGGACGGGAAGAAGGTCGAGACTGTGGAGGGACTCTCGCTGAATGGCAAGAGGCATCCCCTCCAGGCCGCTCTGCTCAAGCACGACGGCCTCCAGTGCGGCTTCTGCACCCCAGGCATGGTCGTTGTCCTCAAGGCATTCCTCGACGAGAACCCGCACCCGACCCTGAGCGGCGTGAAGAACGCAATCGCAGGAAACTACTGCAGGTGCGGAGCTTACCTCAACATCTTCGAGGCCGCTCTTCAGGCCTCGGGGGTCGGGGAGGACACGGCATGACCGAGAAGGAGCCCCACCTTCTGGTCGACGGCGACGTGCCGCCGAAGCTCGACAGAGGCTTCACAGTGGTCGGGAAGGATGTCGACAGGATAGATGGCGTGGAGAAGGCCACCGGCGACGCGAAGTACGCCGGGGACATCCGGCTCGAGGGAATGCTCTACGCCAAGATACTCCGTTCTCCCCACGCCCACGCCAGGATCGTCCGCATTGACACGAGCCAGGCAGAGAAGCTCCCGGGCGTGAGGGCTATCATCTCGAAGGACAACTGCCCGGGTTGGAACACATT
>CAYYYU010000035.1:0-34094 GCA_964476175.1 uncultured Nitrosopumilales archaeon | reverse complement strand
GAGGAGCGCGTCCTGGCTGAACAGGTTCAGGCGTATACTCATCAGGTGGGAGAAGAAGGCGGAGAACTACCTCGGGCTCGTCCAGCTGGCCTGCTGCATAACGGTCTACCGGAGAACATTATTGGGATAGGCTCTTAGTGCGACTTGGGCGGCTGGGGTCGGCTCTCGCGAAAGTCTTAAGTGCTTTCATCCTCGCGTGCGAGGACTCGGACTTTGCCAAGTCTTTCCGACCGAGTGGCGGCCGAGTTACTCGGGACCTTCCTCTTCGTGCTCGTGGGCGCTGGGTCGGCCGTGGGCGCCCAGGCGCTCGGCGTCTCCGACGCGGGCGTGTCTCTCGTGATTGCCGCTCTGGCGAACGGCCTCGGGCTAGCTGTTGCCGTTTCTGCGACCATGGCTATCTCGGGAGGCTCACTCAACCCTGCGGTTACCATTGGATTCTTGGTGGCTGGTAAGGTCTCGATTCAGGACGCAGTCTGTTACATCGTTGCCGAGCTCGCTGGGGCGACGCCTGCCGGTCTGGCTCTTCTTGCCTCCCTGCCGTCGTCGATCGGTGGCCTGGTGCACTGGGGAGCGCCGACCCTGGCGTCAAGCATCAGCATTGCGCAGGGTACCCTACTCGAATTCCTGATGACTGTTCTCCTCATCGTGGCAGTCTTCGGTACAGCCGTCAGCCCCCGGGCCCCGAAGATAGCCGGGTTCGGGATAGGAGTTGCACTCCTTGTGGACGTCCTTCTAGGGGGACCATTCACTGGCGCAGCCGCGAACCCGGCCCGCGCCATGGGCCCGATGCTGGCCGGCATGTTCCTGCCCGGGTACTGGTACATCTACTGGATAGGTCCGGTTGCAGCCGGGATACTCGTCGGCGCGTTCTACAAGTACGCTGAGAAGGGAACCGCTTAGGAAGGGGGACAGCTAAATACCTCAAGGGAACGGCGCAGTGGACACTTGAAAGCCACGACTGTGAGGTTGAGCAGAGAGTACGCTCGAGAACTTCTCGCCAGGGTCGACTCTAGCCTGGGCTCCACCCAGGGGCGTTCGGCCCGCGATTCACTCGTCAGGCTCCTCAACGAGTCCGTCCCCGCCTACTCGTGGGTCGGAATCTACCTTGTCGAAGGGAGCGAACTCGTGCTGGACGCCTGGTCCGGTCCCGCAGCTACGGAGCACACCCGCATCCCTATCGGCAGCGGAGTCTGCGGTTTCGCAGCCAAGGCCGGGCGGACTGAAATCGTGTCGGATGTCGGCAGGGACCCCAGGTACCTTGAGTGCTTCGTCTCCACCAGGGCTGAGATCGTGGTTCCGATATTCAACCAGGGCAGGGTAATCGGCGAGATAGACATCGACAGCGACCAGCTAGGTGCCTTCTCCTCTCTCGACAGGGAGTTCCTCGAAGCGGTCGCGAGCAAAGTCGCCCCTCACTGCCCCCAGTGACCTCGGCCAGCCAGAACCTGCAGGCTCCAGGAGCCACAATCAGGCATCGATCTCTCCTACTTGCCTCCATCAGGGGAGCCGCAACCTGTTCCCGACTCTAATAGGGATGAAAGGGCAAGACTTGACCCCGAATTAGGCCGAACTGGCCGTAGTCGCCCCAGTGCTCCGGGAAGGGTGAGAAGAAAGCGTCCAGCTTGAGACCCGATTGGGTCTGCGAGCGGGGCCTGGGTCCCCTATTCAAGACTCAGATACAGGAACACAGTGTACGCGATGATTGTGAGGAGGTCGGTGTAGGGGAAGAAGAGCCCTGACCCAAGCAAGATTGGACCGATATCGTTCACAACAAGGGGGTAGGAGAGGATCGAATGCACAAGGAGCGCCCCGAGGACGATGACCAACCCGAAAGAGAAACTCGCCCTCGTCTCGGAGTACACTCTGACGTACACGACAACGAGGGAGGTGAGAAGGACTATCTCGGCCGTGGAGAGTATGACATGTAGCATCAGGGCTCTTTGCACAGACAGCAGGAAGAAGCTCTCCGGCCCGAACTTCATGCTCGGGGAGGGGATTGTCAGGGCAAAGGCCACCCCTAGCAGTATGGCCGCGATGAGGACGATTGGCACCCATATTTTCGTGGCACCCGACCCCTTCTGCAAGGACTTGTCTGCGGTCTCGCTAGGCTCAGGTCGAGCGGCGATCATCTGCGAACCTCCCTCTTCGAAAGGCGGGTCCTGTCGAGAATCGCTTCCAGGTTCGCCCAATGGGATTCCATGGTTTCAGTTATGAAGTAAACCTTTCCGTACTTCTCGCCTTCAGTGAGAACGATTCGGTTCCTCTCCAGAACCGAAAGGTGATGCCTGACCGTGGTATAGTCCAGCCCGAGCCTTTCCGAAAGTTGCTGCGCGTTTTCTGGCTGCTTCCTCAGCGCGGAGAGTATGAGCGTCCTCGATCGCGCTCCCACGCTCCCGGCGAAGAGCCACCAGAGAAGACGGTCGAAGGCGTCCAACCCGAGTGGCCTCTGCACCCCCACCAATAATTGTATTGAACGAACGGAGCGGAGTCGGCTCGCCTTCTCCGGTCGGTCGGAAACAAACCTCTGGCTCACCCTAGTTGGGCCAAACCCGGCCAAGCCTACGCCCTTGCCCCAAGGGTCACTTGGACACTCGTCACTGCCTCTCCCCTCAGGACGCCCAGGACCACGCTCTGGCCCGCAACAGTGTTCATTTCGATGTAGCTAAGGAGCCCGTCGAGGTTGGTGATTCTTGTCCCGTTGACTGAAACGATTATGTCCCCACCGACGAGATACCTCTGCCCGTGCACCGTGACCGCTCTTGAGCCAGCCTTGAGGCCGACCTTGTCTGCTGGGCTTCCACTCGCGACCTGCTCGACCAGGACTCCGTAGGTGACGTTAGTCCCTGCCGCCTGCGCGAGCTGGTAGTTCATGTCCGTCCCGCTGATTCCAAGGTACGAATGCATCTTGTATCCTCCCGCGGTGATGAGCGCTGACAGCTCGCGGGTTATGGTGTCAGAGGGGATTGCGAATCCCACCCCCTGTGAGCCGCTGATTACAGCCGTCGTAATCCCGACCACGTCCCCGTTCGAGTCCAGCAGAGGGCCCCCTGAGTTCCCGGGGTTGATCGGCGCCGAGAACTGAAGAACCCCCGAGATGGAATAATTGCCTGTTGTGCTCTCTTGTATCGTCCTTCCGATTTGGCTGATTAGCCCCGAAGTGAAAGAGCCTGAAAGGCCGAACGGGGCGCCTATTGCGTAGACCGTGTCGCCGACCAGAAGACTCGAAGAGTCTACGATTGTCAGAGGGGTGAATTCTGCGGTCGGTGCGTCCACGGAAACGACGGCCAGGTCTGCATAGACGTCGCTGCCGACTACCTTCCCGGGAAACGCATCGCCGTTGGTGAATGTGACGGTCAGGTTGGTGACGCCGTCGATTACATGGAAGTTGGTCACGATGTAGGGCACGTTCTGATAGTCTGTGACAAAACCGGAGCCCTCAATCACAGAGTAGCTTGTCACGGGTCCGAAGAACGTGTTTACAGTCGTGGCGACATCCCCCTGGATTGTGACTACGCTCTTAGACGCGCTGCTGAAGATTGCACGCGCTGTCCCGTCGCTAGGGGCTGAGCCTGAGACATTGCCGTTCCCTGCGAGCCTAGCTTCCAGTGATGAGAAGCTAGATTGCAAAGACGAGACCTGGTTCTGCAAGCCGCTCACCATTGAATTGGACGAACTCTCCTGCTGTGCGAGCAGGGAATCGTAGTAGGACACAGTGGCGGCCAGCACGATCAACAGGACCGCAGCGACTGCGACGGTCCTCATCGGCCTTGTCTGCCTTGGCGCTTCCACCTTCGCTGAGCAGACGACCGTCAGAGTATTTAGCGAGTTTCCGAGAACGTTCCCTAATCGTTAGGAAATCGATGCAGAATCGTCCACTCACCTCGCTGTCGATTCCCTCGACTGACAGACCATGCGGCCCACACGTTTGCGGGCCTACGTTAGCTGGCGGGCTGTGCCAAGCTTTGGGCGTCTCTCCGCACGGTGCCTGGCGTCTGGGCAGGCTGTGATACGCGGTTCCGTCCGTCAGAATCCCCGAAGGGGAACAGGGAGTGGCGCTCGGCAATGAGGCATGAGACGATTGCAAGCCCAGCGCCAGCGATGAGGTCAATGGAATAGTGCTGACCAAGATAGAGGGTCGAGAAGAGGATGCCCGCAGCCAGCGGCAAAGCGGCAAAGGACAGCTTTTTCCTCAACCTCATGATGAAATAACAGAATATCACTGCGTAGGCCGTATGGAGGCTCGGGAAGGCGGCGAACTTGTCCGACTCGATCAAGGAAGTGAGGGTGGCCAGCGGCGCGGTCAGAAAGGAGGTGCCGCTCGACTGGATGAGGTTGGCCGCAGTTCCGTCGTTCCAGGGCGGAGAGGTGGGAAACAGGACGAAGACAACGAGTGCAGAGTAGGTCGATATTGTAATGGCGGTCGCGTACTGTCCGTATAGCCTTCTCCGCCAATGCCAAAGGACCACTGAAGCGACTGCGACTAGAGGCATGTGGAGAGAGTAGAGCAGGACTGAGCAGTCTGTGACCACGGCGGAACCGACTGCGGACTGCAGCCATCCTGGCAGATTGAATCCCACAACGAGTCTTTCTGCCCAGTAGAGCGAGGCGACCCCCCCGGAAGATCCGGTCGGTCCCAAGGCACCTGCAAGTGCCTCATACGAGAGCAGAACCCCGAGGAGGGGGGTCCACGCTTTCACGATGCTCCGTGCGTCCCCAAGAACGAACGTCAACGGAAGAGCCGCCAGGAAGAACACGGCAGGGAAGAATTGCAACAGCCTGCCAGAAACAAGGTAGAATCCACCGAGCACGCCCGCGTACGAGAGGGACAGGACGACGTAGAGATTGGCCCCACTCAGGACCCGCACTCTGGCCAGGGCCAGAATTCGCTGCATGCGCGACGGGCTTTCACTGGAAGTCGAGTTCAACTGCCCCCGAATGTCCGACCGCATCCCGTCCGAACCATGGCGTCAAAGCCCCGGCACCCACGGTGAAGCCAAGCTGATAATAGATTTAACGCGTTTCCGAAATCATTCCCAAATCTATGGGGGATTCCAGCCCCTGCTCCCCAGATTGGGGCGTCCTTCTCCAGAAGACGGGCCGGCCACGGGTGGGCCGTCGCCCTGCGAACCACCGGGTTGCCTCTCAGGCAGTTTTATAACCTATGTTATAAGGCTTAAATAGAACGCACGGGGGCCGCGACTCTCATCCATGAAACTAGAGGTCAAGAACCTCCGTGCCTCCGTAGAGGGCAAAGAGATTCTGAAAGGGGTAGACCTCGCCGTAGGACAGGGCGAGACTCACGCGCTCATGGGACCGAACGGGTCGGGCAAGAGCACCCTCGCCTACACGCTGATGGGCCACCCCAAGTACCACGTTACCGGCGGCGACGTCCTGATTGACGGGGAGAGCATCATAACCCTCACCCCTGACAAGCGCGTCAGGAAGGGCCTTTTCCTCGCATTCCAGTACCCCGTGTCCGTCCAGGGGGTGAGCATGTTCTCGTTCCTGAGGGCAGCCTACAACAACTCGAGACCACCCGGGACCGAGACTCCGACCATCTTCGATTTCAAGGAGACTGTGGCGGAGAAGCTCAAGATGCTGGACATGGACGAGTCATTCCTGACCAGATACCTGAACGAGGGCTTCTCAGGGGGAGAGAAGAAAAGGGCCGAGATACTCCAGATGGCGCTTATGCAGCCGAAGTTCGCCGTGCTGGACGAAACCGACTCAGGGCTGGACATCGACGCTCTCAGAATCGTAGCAGAAGGGATCAACAAGGTCTCTGGACCGGAGACCGGCACCCTGCTGATAACCCACTACCAGCGGATACTCAGGTACGTGAAACCCCAGTTCGTCCACGTCATGCACCAGGGCAGAATCATAGAGTCAGGGGGGGAGGACCTCTCCAGGCTTCTCGAAGAGAAAGGTTACACCTGGATCAAGGGGTACGGGGGCGAAGAGGAAGTTGCCCAGCAGGCCCCATAACCCTTTTATCTGGGAAAATAACCTATGTTATATTCGCCAGTGAGACAATGGTGAGTTCTAAAGTCGACATAGTGACTGAAGATTACAAGGAGAAGTACGGGTTCAGCGACCCCATCGATGAATACGCAGTCAAGGGAGTAAAGGGGCTGAGCGAGAAGGTCGTCCAGGAGATCTCCCGCCTTCACGACGAGCCTGCGTGGATGGAGCAGGTCAGGATGAAGGCCCTCAAGCACTTCCTCGACCGGGAGCCCCCTGCCTGGGCCCCGGAGCTGGCAGACATCGACTATCAGAGCTTCTACTACTACGCAAGCCCAACCAAGAAGGCAGCTGAGTCCTGGGACCAACTCCCAGCCTACATCAAGAACACGTACGACAAGCTGGGCATCAGCGAAGCCGAAAAGAAGTTCCTCGCGGGGGTCGGTGCAGTATACGAATGCCTCTCCAGCAGGTCAAAGATCTTCACTACCAATGGACTGAAGCGCATATCAGAAGTCGTCGCAGGTGATATCGTCTTCTCCTGGGACGAGAAAACAGGAAGGATGGTCCAGGCACCTGTACTTTCGAAATCCTACAAGGGGAGACGACCGGTCTATGAAGTGAGCACAGAGAATGACTCGATTATCGCAACAGAAAATCACCCCTTCCTCGTCCTCGCCCATGTTTTGCCGCCCGGCCACCGGCGAAGAGGGTCCTGGGTGAAAGAATGGAGATATCTTTCTGAAATTAGGAAAGGCGATTTGCTCGTTGTCCCGAAATCGATTCCATTAATCGGAGCTTCTCATCAGCTGGCACAGCCGGAAGTCTACACGACAACAACTGGTCGCAACCAATTCGGTTCGACCTATGTTCTCGACGTCTCCCACCTGTATAACCAGGTCGGCCTGCCTCAGGTTACCACTCCCGAGTTAATGTGGTTCCTGGGACTGTACGTTGGGGATGGCTCTGTACACCATTCGACGCGCGAGTCAGGCAGGACACGTGCGCGCGTAGAGTTCCTGATAACATCAAGGGAGCAGAAGCTAAGGGGTGAACTAGTAGCAACAGGTGTCGAAATCTTCCGGCTCACTCCCACAACAAACGACGATGTCGTGAGTTTCAATTCCACCATCATGGCTGATTTCCTTGAGTTGAACGGCTTCAGGACAGGAGCCAAGGCGAAGTCAATTCCGGATTGGGTTTTCGGCCTACCGAGAAACCAGATTCTAGGTCTCCTCGCCGGAGTGATTGACTCTGATGGGTACGCTTCTCCGTCGAATTTCCTCAACATCACAAGCTGCAATAGGGGTCTGATAGAACAGCTCAGGGACCTGTGCAGGCTGGTCGGGTTCCCTGTTTCAAAAATCGCATCATTCAGGGGACGGGACAAGAACGGCGAGACCACGAACTATCGATTCTACATCTATGGCAATTTTGAGGAAATACCGTGCAGAAACCCTCAGCGCACCGCTCGTTTCTGGAGACGGAAGTACGTACACACCCGGAATGGAACCAAAGGACTCAAATTAGGAAAGTACCTGAACGAGGACATCGGGATTACCCGTGTGACTTCGATCAGGCGCGCGGGAAGCGACGATGTCTACGATATAGAAATCAATGGGCCTCACAACTTCATTGCTGAGGGTTTAATCGTTCACAACAGCGAGGCAGTCTACCACAGCATCCAGGGGGAGCTATCCAAACAGGGGGTCGTCTTCACCGACACAGTCACTGCGTTGAAAGAGTATCCGGACATCATGAAGAGGTACTTCGGGACCGTTGTCCCGTATCAGGACAACTACATCGCTGCCCTTCAGACCGCTGTGTGGAGCGCCGGGAGCTTCGTCTACGTCCCCGAAGGGGTCAAGGTCAGCATGCCTCTTCAGGCATACTTCAGAATCAATGAGCGGAACATGGGGCAGTTCGAAAGGACCCTGATCGTGGGTGAGCCCTACAGTGAGGTAACCTACATGGAAGGTTGTCTCCCAGCCGACGAGCTTGTCAGCAAGGGCTATGCATTGAAGCAGATCCAGGAGGTACAAACACGTGAGACAGTCGTGACCCACACCGGGGAGACGAAGGAGGTCGCGAAGAAATACGTCCACCGACACAGCGGGCTGATGCTGACAATCGTCCCTCAGTCAAGAGGAAGCTCGTTCAGACTAACGCCGGAGCATCCTGTTCTGGCAGTCAAGCGAGCGCGTGTCGCAATCAGAAGGAGTAGAAACGGCTGGCTGCCAGAGGTCTCAACTGCGAAGCTAGTAGAAGCGACTCCAGAGTTCATCGAAGCAGGTAAACTTGAGGTCGGCGATTTCATCGTGTACGTGGTCCCTTCGGTAGAAAGGGACGATGCACTGCTGAGTGACGCGTTACTAAAGATCCTCGGCATCTACCTGGCAGAGGGCGCAGTCTCTTACAACAAGAGCCTCAAGCGCGATGTCCTCCAATTCAGTTTCGGTGAATCAAGGTCCGAACGGCGTCTTGCCTACGAACTTGTCGACCTGATTCACTCTGTGGGAGAGAACGCCAGCATTCATCGGTCGCAAGGAAGATACTACTCCGTCGATTCCTACTCGAAGGCGCTCATTGGTCTCTGCAGGTCGAACTGTGGGGTCGGTGCTGCGTCCAAATTGCTCTCCGAGAGAGTCATGATTCTGCCCCCGTCGCGTCAGATGCTCATGCTACAGTACTACCTGAGGGGAGACGGCAACCAATACGTGAAGAAGGCGAACAGGTCTGTGATGATCCGCGCGTCAACGGCCAGCGGGACGCTTGCCTTCCAAATACAGGAAATCCTGGCACGGACCGGGATGTTCGCGAACATCAACGTCCGCGAGGGTGGGGAAGACCTCCTTCAGGGCAGGAAGATTGTTCGCAAGAATCAGTACATTGTAGAATACACCGAGCACAAGAAATGGAGCGAAGTGAGGAGGAAGGGCAATCACTTCCTCGTACCGATAAAGCAGATTCTGTCGAAGCCGTTTGATGCCAACGTGTACAACCTTGGAGTCGACGGCGACGAATCTTACCTTGTGAAGGGGTTCGCAGTGCACAACTGCAGCGCCCCGGTCTACTCCTCGCAATCTCTGCATTCAGCGATAGTCGAGATAGTGGCCCAGAAGGGGTCGCTCGTGAAGTACACCACGCTCCAGAACTGGTCGAGGGACGTCCTCAACCTAGTGACAAAGAGGGCTCACGCCTACGAGGACGCCACAGTCTCCTGGGTGGATTTCAACGGCGGGTCGCGCCTCACCCGGAAGTATCCTTCGATCTACCTCCTAGGCCCCCGGGCGAAGGCCGACATCATCTCGGTCGCGTATGCCGGAGCGGGGCAGGTCCAGGACACGGGGGGGAAGGCGATTCACCTGGCGAGGGACACGACCTCGAAGATCATCTCCAGGTCCGTGTCCAAGGACGGGGGCCACACAGCGTACAGGGGACTGCTTCACATCGCCAAGGGCGCGAAGAACGTGAAGAGCTCAGTCCGATGCGATGCATTGCTTATCGACGAGAGGAGCACCACGGCCACCTACCCGTACATGGAGATTCAGGAGGACGACGCCACTGTGACCCACGAAGCCAGCGTAGGCAAGGTGGGCGAGGAGCAGCTCTTCTACCTGATGGCGAGAGGCATCACTGAAGGAGACGCCCTGAGCATGGTGGTCAACGGCTTCCTGGAGCCGTTCGCAAAGGAGCTTCCGATGGCGTATGCTGTGGAATTCAACAGACTTATGTCTCTTGAAATGACCAACGCAGTGGGCTGAGAACCCGCAATAAGAGGTGACAAACCGATGTCCCAGCAAACAGTGGGCCCGTTCGACGAGAATCTCGTGAAGTCGCTCTCGCGCGGCCTGGCCGAACCAGACTGGCTCACGGGTTTGAGGTTGAAGGCATTCGAGGACTTCGTTTCGCTCCCTCTTGAGAGGAACCCTCTCTACACGAAGTATGCGCAGATCTCCGCCTTTGACCTTTCAGAGTTCACTCTCCTCCCCGAGAAGGAACAGGTGGACTTCCGCACATTCTTCAAGGACTACCTGACAGGGAAGGAGAAGAACATCCTCCTTCAGGGAAACGATTCCGAAGTCCATTCGGAACTCGAGGAAAAGCTCTCGTCCCAGGGGGTGGTCCTCCTGCCGCTCTCCCAGGCGCTCAAGCACCACGAGCAGCGGCTGAGGGTACTGTTCGAAAGGAGGCTCGTGAAGTCCGAGCAGGACAGGTACGCTGCCTTCGTCAACGCCTTCTTCAATTCTGGGACCTTCGTCCTCATCCCGAAGGGGGTTGCAGTAGAAGGTCCGATCCGTAGGATGCTGCTGACAATCAATCCAAGAAGCAGCGTAGTCGACCAGACCTTCATCTTTGCCGAGGAACGGTCGAAACTCATATTCCTCGAGGAGCTCTACTCTGGCGAAAACAACGCCCCCTCACTGGTCGCTTCGACTGTAGAGATCCACGCGGAGCCCGGTTCGAACGTCGACTTCTCTTCGATCCAGCTCCTGGATGAGAGGGCGGTGCACCTCTCGAACCGGTCGATCGCGACATCCAACGATTCGCGCATCACAGTCAGCACGCTCTCCCTGGGGGGCGCAGTCTCCCGGTCGAGGATGAACTTCCTGCTCAACGGCAGGGGGTCGACCGCCGAAGGGTTCGAGATCTTCTTCACCGATGCAAAGCAGAGATACGACTTCGAGTCCAACTTGATACACAACTCCCCTGACTCGACTGGTTCCACCCAGGCGAGGGGGGTCCTGAAGGGGAAATCCCAGTCGATATTCAAGGGAATGATCAAGATCGTCAGGGCGGCGAAGAACTCACGGTCGTACCTGGCGCACCACGCCATGATCCTCGACCGAACGGCGAAGTCGGACGGCATCCCAGGGCTCGAGATAGACAACAACGAAGTCAAGGCGACCCACTCTGCGTCGGTCGCCCAGATCGACGAGGAGCAACTCTTCTACCTGATGGCAAGGGGCCTCCCGCTCGACATCGCGAGGAAGATGGTTGTACTCGGCTTTTTCGAGCCGGTCCTTTCCAGGGTCCCCATCGAACAGACCCGCGAAGGGGCTAGGTTCATGATCGAGGGGAAGTGGAACGCTGAAAGGCGACGGCTCATCGACAGGGAAGCGCTCCTCGCCCTCACTGGGGAGACAACCCCGGAGGCGAAGGGGTCAGAGGACATCTTCGAACGGCATTACAAGTACAGATGAGCCCGTTGCAGGAATTCGTCCCAGCCATGAATGCCTCCGACCTGGCCGAGGGGTCCATGACAGCTGTGGACGTCAAAGGGGTTCACGTCCTCGTCTCTCGAATCGGAGGGGAGGTGTACGCTGTGAGCGGGACCTGCACCCACGAGGAGGCAGACCTCGGGAGAGGTTTCATGATGGAAGATCGGGTAGTCTGCCCGCTCCACCTGTCCCAGTTCGACCTCAAGGACGGGAGCGTTCTCAATGCGCCGGCCACTGTCCCGCTTCAACGCTTCAATGTTAAAATAGAGGGCGGGACGATTTTCGTAGAGGTATAGGAAGGCGACGGTATTGCTCGAAACCGAGTCTTTCGACATCGAACGGGTGCGGGCAGACTTCCCGATTCTGGGGAGGAAGGTTCACGGCAAGCGCCTTGTCTATCTTGACAATGCAGCCACGACGCAGAAACCCAAGCAGGTCATCGACGCCCTCGTCGATTACTACTCTCGTTACAACTCGAACGTCCACCGCTCTGTCCACAGGTTAGGCGAGGAAGCGACCGAGGCATACGAGAACTCGAGGAAGAAGGTCGCGGGCTTCGTCGGGACCCCCCCTGATCAACTCGTCTTCACCAGAGGGACGACAGAGGCCACGAACCTCGTCAGGTTCGCCTGGGGAGAACGGCACGTCAAGAGCGGAGACACTCTCGTCGCCACCCTGATGGAGCACCACAGCAACATCGTCCCGTGGCAGCTGCTCGCGAAGCATAAGGGGGCAACCCTGAAGTTCGTCGGGCTGCAGAAGGACGGCACGCTGGACATGGGGAGCTTCGAAGACCTTCTGAAGGAGTCTCCTTCGCTGGTCGCTGTCACCCACTGTTCCAACGTCCTCGGGACCATCAACGACGTCGCTGAGATCTGCGCAAAGTCGAAGAAGGCCGGGGCGACTACGTTGGTCGACGGCGCCCAGGCCGTGCCTCACATGCCAGTCGACATCTCCAGCATAGGCTGCGACTTCTATGCATTCTCCGTCGCTGGCGACACGCCCGTCCTCGTCAATTATGGTGAAGGAAAAAGACTCATTCCCATTCGAGATGCAGTCAAACTCTACAATTCTGGCACGAGCCTCCGCGTTCTCACGCTAAACGAAGCGGGAGAGGCTCAGTTCCAGCCTGTTACGGGAGCATTGTCTCATCGCGACACGCTGTATGAGATACGTTACGAGAATTCAGCCCTGCCCATCCTCGCAACAGCGTACCATTCTGTCTACGTTTGGCGTAACGGCGATATTCACGCAGAGGAGGTTTCTCATCTCAAGAGTGGTGACTACTTGGTCACCCTGAACAAGCAAAGAGCCGCCCTGCTGGATGTGAAACCCGAGATTGAATTCACATACACTCACGACCGGAACGTTGTAACCGAAACTATCCAAATTACACCTGGCCTCATGCGCTTGCTAGGCTACTACCTAGCGGAAGGTTCGGCGAATCCTGCTGATTACAAGGTCACGCTCACATTTTCTCAATGTGAAGATGCATACATACATGATTCAAGGAAGCTGATCGAGGAACTCGAATCCACCCAATACTACGCGATGGCCGCAGGGGTGATCAACAAATTCGGGCAAGGGCAACAAACGGTCTTGGCGACAAATGCGGGAGTAAGTCGCAAGACTGTAAGCAAGTATTTGGCTGCCGACGGTCGTGTGGGACTAGCGCGTGTGCATAACATCACCAGTCACCTCTACTTCAACCGGAAGAATCATACTGCGAATGTCTCCTTCAATAGCAAAAAGTGGCATGAATTCTTCTCCAAGCTTTGCGGCACTCGGGCTAGCAAACATCTCCCAGACTTTGTGTGGGACCTTAACAAGGAACTCGTCGTCGAGCTCCTCCGCGGGTACCTGGGTGGCGACGCTTCAAAGAATGAGAGATATCGGCTTAAGGTCAAGTCCGTCTCGAAGAGAATGATTACAGAATTCTCGTGGCTCATGAAGTTGCATGGATTCTCGAACACGCTTGGATTTGCGAAGTCTCGGAATCCAAAGTGGCATGACCAGTACTCACTAGTAATACAAAGGAGTGCTCTTGTAGGCTTCAAGGATTTCTACCGACGTAACGTCAAGACAGACTCTTCCAAGGATTCACTACTCTGCGTGGACGGGCTCAGAGAAGCCTACAAGTTAAGCGGGGCAAAGTACGACTATCAAGTTAGCTCTACCATAAGAGGAGAGGCCAAGAGAACGACTCGTGATAGTGTGCTAAGAGTGGTTGAATGGATCGAGTCCACCCGTAGCAAACCGATAACGGGCAATGTCCAACGAATCTTGAACCGGTATCGAGAGTTAGCGAAGGGCGACATCGGGCTAGTGAAAGTTCGGAGCATCAGGTCGGTGGGTAAGAGGGTTGTGTACGATGTTTCGGTCCAAGGGACAGAGAGGTTTTTTGGGGGTTACTATCCTGTGCTGCTACACAATTCCGGCCACAAGATGCTCGGGCCCACGGGCATCGGGGGGCTCGTGGGGAGGAAGACCCTCCTAGAGGAGATGGACCCATTCCACGGAGGCGGGGAGATGATCCGCGAGGTCTTCCCTGACCACTCCACCTGGAACGACGTTCCTTACAAGTTTGAGGCAGGGACTGTGAACATAGCTGACACCATAGGCCTTGGTGCGGCAGTCGACTACCTGAACTCCATCGGGATGGAGAGGGTGAGGAAGCACGAGCTTGACCTCCTGAAATACGCCCTAGACACTCTGCCCAAGGTCAAGGGTTTCCAGTATTACGGGCCCAAGGACGTAACGCGCAGGGGAGGGGTCGTCTCCTTCAACCTGGCCGACGTACACCCTCACGACCTCGCCACCATACTCGACGAGGAGGGAGTAGAAATCCGGTCCGGGCACCACTGTGCGCAGCTGCTGATGAGGTGGCTGGACGTGTCTGCGACGAGCCGCGCAAGCTTCTACGTTTACAATTCCTACGACGACATCGACGCCCTGGGCGCAGGGCTCGAAAAAGCCCGGAGCATCTTCAAGCTATGAGCGCGGCTGACATCTACAAGGAGCTCATCCTGGACTACTACAGGCACCCGAGGAACTTCGGCAGGCTCGAGAAGCCCGACATCAGCTCGCACGACACCAACCCCCTCTGCGGAGACGAGGTCGACATCCAGATCAAGGTAGGCGACGGAAACAAGATCGAACAGATCAGTTTCTCTGGCAAAGGGTGTGCAATCAGCCAGGCATCGACCTCGATGCTGACCGAACTCGCGAAGGGGAAGGACCTGGAATGGGTCAAGCAGCTTTCCAAGAAAGACATCCTTAGACTGCTCGGCGACCCAGACCTGGGCCCGTCGAGGATCAAGTGCGCGTTGCTTGGGATGAAGGCCCTGAAGACGGGTGTCTACGGGTACCTCGGGGCGAAGCTCGAGAACCTGGAAGACTAGGGCCCCTGGACCCAGACCTTCGCGCCTTCTCCCTTCCTTCGCGGCGGTTTCGCCGACATGACGTGTCTCTTCAACAGCTGTATCCCAAGGGCAGGGTCGACCCCCTTGGGGCAGACCGCCGAACAGGTGCCGGCGAAGTGACACCTGAAGACACCGTGCTCCGTGTCCAAGAGCTTGAGCCTCTCGGCTCCCCCCTCGTCTCTAACGTCCATCGTGTACCTGTAGGCCTGTGCCAGGGCCTGCGGCCCAGGGAAAAGAGAATCCGTTCCGACTGTGGGGCACGATGAAGTGCACAGTCCGCACTTGATGCAATAGGTGAACTGGAGAATATCATTGAGCCTCTCCGGGCTCATCGAGAACTCTGCCGTCGGATTATCCATCTCATCCACATCCGCCCTGATGACGTGGGGCAACAGCTCTACGTGCTTGCCAAAGAAGTTCGCTAGGTCGGTGGCAAGGTCCTTGATAATAGGGAAATTGTCCATCGGCTGGACGACCACTCTGTCTCCCTTCAGCTCCTCCACCTGCGTGTAGCAGGCGAGCTTGGGCTGGCCGTTGATTTTCATGCCGCACGACCCGCAGGACGCTTGTCTGCACGAGTATCTCAGACCGATTGAATGGTCCCTGTAGTCTCTCGCATGCAAAATCGCGTCGAGGACTGTCATGCCTTTCCGGAACGGGACCTTGTACTCCATGAAGGTCGGCTTCTTGTCAACGGAGGGGTTGAACCTCTGCAGAACCAGCCTCACTTCCTTCAAGCCGTCGTCCCCCCCAAGACAGCAAGGATGATTGTCCTCGTCCCATACCCCACAGACGCCACTACGGCCACCACTGTTCCAAAGTCAACCCAACGGCTCCAGCTCCGCGATTGCCTCCACTCGTGTAGAATTATCCTGACACCGTTGAACCCGTGTACCAGAACGACCACGAGGAGGATTTCGAGGAAGGCCATGTAAAGCAGGTTCCTGTAGATAGACAGGATCGTCCCGAATGAAATCGCCGTCCCGTAGGGTACCAATACACCCTGCATCAGCAGGTGGAAGGCCACAAGGACGATGGCCGCTATTGCGGTGACGTATTGAATCAACATCAGCCTGGATTCTCTCAAAGTGCTCCCTCGAACAGAATCCACCAAGCCAGAAGCGCGGCGATTACCGCGAGGATTATACCGACCAAGAACATGGACCGCTGCAGCGAGTTCAATCCCTTCGGTTTGTACGGATATTCGATGGCTCCGGGTTTCCTGAATAACACTCCGAATTCTGCCAAGATGAGCCTGATTCCATTAATGCCGTGGAACGTAATGACAAGCACCACCAGGACAAGGACTAAGTGCCCGAAGGAGTTCTCCACTATTCCAGATATGAACGCCCAGCTCGACTCGCTAGGGCCTGTTCCCACTGGTCCTCCGACGAAGAAACTAGTGTCCCCGAGATGGCCCAGAACGTAGAGAAGCACCGCAACCCCCGTTATTCTCTGGAACGTGTAGGCCCATCTTTCCATGTTGTAGTTGCGGGGGTCTATCCATCCGAGGACCCCTTTCCTATTCTTGGCCCTTTCGCGTCCCTCCAATCTCCTCAGCTCCTTCCTTGGATCCTCGCGTTCACGCCTAGTAGTGCCTTTCAGCGGGCTGGTATTTAGTTATCGTCACCGCAGAGTAATCTAGTCTAGGACCCGCCGGAGTGTAGCTGGCCAGGGTGTGCTTCAACCAATTCTTGTCGTCCCTCTTCGGATAGTCCCTCCTGAAGTGTGCTCCCCTCGACTCGGTCCTTGCAAGCGCACCAGCCACAACGACTTCGGCAACGGTAAGCATACTCTCGACCTCAAGAACATGGCCAAGGTTCGTATTGTAGGTCCTGCTCTTGTCCTCACAGTGGAGGTAGTCTGTCTTCTGAAGCTCTCGTATGCCCTTGAGCGCCTCGGAAAGTCCGTCGCCATTCCTGAACACGAAGACGCGGTCGGCCATCAACTTCTGCACCCTGTCTCTTACTTCGTAGGGGTTGGTCCCTCCGCTGCCGTGGAAGATTTCGTCGAAGATTCTCTTCTCCTCGATCATGACTCTCTCGCTAGGCTGGGAGGGGTTGCTTCTTCCGGACGCGAACTTCGCCGCCTCTGAGCCCGTAATCTTCCCCCACACCAGGCACTCGGCCGTGGAATTGGCTCCCAACCTGTTGGCCCCGTTGATGCTGACGCAAGCGGCCTCCCCGGCCGCCCAAAGGCCCCTCAACGACGTTGCACCATCGATGTTTGTGTCGATTCCTCCCATGACGTAGTGACACACGGGGCGGACTGGGAGTGGCTTCTCTATGGGGTCAATTCCCCTGAACTTTATTGCGATTTCCCGAATCCCAGAAAGTCTCGTCTTTATCTTCTCTGCACCGATGGGCGTGAGGTCTAGATTGAGGTAGTCAAAGCCAGAGGTTGCATCCTTCATTCCTCTTCCTTCCTCTATCTCAGTCATCATGGCTCTGGACACAACGTCACGGGATGCCAAATCGAGCTTCTCGGGAGCGTATTTCTTCATGAAGCGGTCCCCGTCCTTGTTCAGTAGGACTCCCCCTTCGCCCCTGACCGCCTCGGTAATCAGTATCCCGGAAGGGATCAGTCCCGAAGGGTGAAACTGTATGAACTCCATGTCCTTGAGGGGCACCCCTGCCCGGTACGCTATTGCCATGCCGTCGGGTGTCGAGCTATAGGCATAAGTGGCGAAGCTGTATAGCCTTCCCGAGCCCCCGGTGGCCATTATACCTGCCTTTCCTAAGACAGAAACGAAGTCCCCGGTCTTCAGTTCTATCGCTGTAACCCCCTTGAACTCTCCACCTTCCGCCAGGATTGAGGTCGCGAACCATTCCTGGTAGAAGGTGATGTTGTCGTACTTGGTCGCCGTGTCGTAGAGAGTCTGCATCTCAAAGAATCCAATCTTGTCCTCTGCGAAAGTTGCCCTGGGGTAGCTGTACCCCCCGAACCATCTCTGTGCGATTCTCCCGTCCTCTCTCCTCGACCAAGGGAGCCCCCAGTGCTCAAGCTGGTAGATTTCGTTCGGCATCAGGTCCACGAACCTCTCCACTGCGTCCTGGTCCGCTAGGTAGTCTGACCCTTTGATGGTGTCAAAGGCGTGCGACTCCTTAGAATCTCCCAGCTCGGGATAGAGCGCGGCTGCGGTCCCCCCCTCCGCGCTTACCGAGTGCGCGCGCATCGCCTGGACCTTTGTGATAACCGCGATGTCCGCCTTGCCCCCGCTCACACGAGCTGCCTCGATGGCCGCTCTGAGGCCTGCGAGGCCGGAGCCTACGATAATCACGTCGTGTTTTAGGCTCTCAACCATCGCCTTCGCGCTGCCGAGGTTCCGGCGAGGTATCTTAGGCTTTGCATTGAAAACTGCAGATGAGCCGCTTGGGTTGCGCCGAGGATGCTTTGTTCCTTTGCGCAGACGGCATGCAGAAGACTGTGCCGCCGACGCATGATTCCTAACAGATTAGGAACACGCCGTAAATCCCCCTGTTTCTGACTCCGGGCCATGGTCGAGACCGTAGACCACGACGTCGTCATTATTGGAAGTGGTCTAGCCGGCCTAAGAGCTGCCACCGAAGTGTTGTCGCTGTCAGGCGGCTCCGGTCAGACTCTCGCAGTCGTTTCAAAGCTCGCCCTGATGCGAAGTCACTCAGTCGCAGCCGAGGGAGGAACGGCCGCAGTTCTCTATCCAGAAGAAGGCGATAGCTTGGAGCTGCACGCCTGGGACACGATCAAAGGGAGCGACTTCCTGGCCGACCAAGATTCGGTGTGGAAGTTCGTCTCGCTCTGCCCGGAGGAGATGAGGCAGCTAGAAAGGTGGGGGATGCCCTGGTCGAGGAGGGAAGACGGTCGGATAGCGCAGAGGCCGTTCGGGGGCCATAGCTACAACAGGGCTACATTCGCACAGGACAAGGTCGGCTTCTTCGAGATGAGGACCCTCTATGACAAGCTCCAGGAACACGACAATTGGTCAAGGTACGATGAGACCTTCGTGACCTCACTCGTCGTGGAGGACGGGGTCTTCAGAGGCTGCACGGCCATTGAGCTGAGGACAGGGAAGTTCATCTTCTTCAGGGCGAAGGCAGGGATAGTAGCCACTGGAGGCGCGGGGCAGCTCTGGAAGTTCACTGCGACCTCGGCAAGCGTCACAGGCGACGGCATCGGACTTGCCTACCGTGCGGGCCTTCCGATCGAAGACATGGAATTCATGCAGTTCCACCCCACGGGATTGATTCCCACCGGCATCCTGATCACAGAAGGAGCGAGGGGAGAGGGAGGATACCTTGTAAACTCCAAGGGTGAAAGGTTCCTAGAGCGCTACGCGCCCTCAAAGATGGAACTAGCTCCGAGGGACGTAGTCTCCAGGTCAATCATGAAAGAGATAGGCGAGGGGAGGGGGTTCAAAGACGAAGACTCGGGCCTCTCCTTCGTACACCTCGACCTGAGGCACCTCGGTAGGGAGAAGATAGACGCCAAGCTCCCATTCATCAAGGAGTTGTCAATGAAATTCACTGGGGTCGACCCAGTGGAGGAGCCGATTCCGATAAAGCCGACTGCTCACTACACGATGGGCGGAATCAGGGTCGACAACAACGGAAGGGTCCTCGACGGCCGGTCGGAGGTCGTGAGAGGGTTATGGGCGGCCGGCGAAGCTGCATGCGTGAGTATCCATGGCGCCAACAGGCTAGGAGCAAATTCCACAGCAGAGTGCTTGGTATACGGGAGGATAGTAGGGGAAGACGTAGCGAAGTACTTGGCCTCGGAGAGCGCACACCCTCTCGGAGACGCCAGTCCCCTCGTCGCTGACGAAGAAAACAGGATTTTCAGGGGCCTTTTCAGGAACGAAACCTCGGCCGAGGACGTCTATTCCATCAAGGCGAGACTTCGAGAGGTCATGGACAAGTCGGTCTACGTCTTCAGGGACGAGGCCGGGCTGACCGATGCCGTGCGCGAAATCAAGGAACTGAAGAAGAGGTATCGGGGGGTGCGGGTGACCGACGGTGGCGGAGCGTACAACTACAACCTCCTAGACACGCTCGAGGTCGGAGTGATGCTCGAGCTGGCTGAGGTCGTGGCGGAGGGGGCGCTCAACAGAAGAGAGTCACGGGGCGGGCACTCCCGTCTTGACTATCCCAAGAGAGACGACGCCAACTGGCTGAAGCACACGCTCGCCCAGCGAACGGACGACGGCCCGTCGTTCAGTTTTGCCCCAGTCCGCATAACAATGTGGAAGCCCGTGGAGAGGAAGTATTGAGGTGAGAGTCTGGAAAGGATAACCCTGGAAATCGCAAGGACCGGCGGCAAGCTTGCTCGGTACGAGCTCAAGTACAGGAAGGGAATGACAGTGTTGGATGCCCTGACTGAACTCAGAGAGAAGCAAGACAGCAGCCTCGGGTACAGGCACAGCTGCAGGATGGGCATCTGCGGTTCGTGCGGGATGACCATCGAAGGGATTCCCAGGCTCGCCTGTCAGACCCAGGTCTCGGTCCTAAAGACCGACGTCATCAGGGTCGAGCCGCTCCACAACATGAGGGTGATAAGGGACCTGGTCGTCGACATCGCTCCCTTCATGGCCTTGCACAAGTCAGTGAAACCCTATCTCGTGCGAGGGAACGTCGACGAGAGGGACCATTCCGACAGAGAGTACAGGGTCCTAACAGAAGAGATACGGCGATTCCTGCAGTTTGACTACTGCATCATGTGTGGGCTCTGCTACTCAGCCTGCCCGACTGCAGCGCTGGACCCAGCATACCTCGGGCCGCAGGCCATCGCGCAATCTTACAGGTACATGGCGGACCCAAGAGACGAGGGATGGAACCGGAGGATAGACCTGCTGGACGCGCCTCACGGCGTCTGGAGATGCCACGTCGCTGGTGCCTGCAGTTTCGTCTGCCCGAAGGACGTCGACCCTGCAAAAGCAATACAGCTGGCGAGAATCGAGGTCTTGAAGAAGCGCCTCCTCAGGAGGAAGGCCAAGGTCGGGGCACCGCTGGTTCTTCCCGCTGGGCCTGGGGTGTCCGGGCAGGGTGCAAGGCCTCCCCCGCTCGACTTCAAAGAAGGAGAGTCAACCTAGAATGAAAGAGGAACCGCGGTACAAGTCAGGGCTGATCCCCAGCCTGAACCCCCTTGGGTACAACGTGGAAAGGTGGAGCTACACTGTACACAGAGTTACTGGGGTCGTCCTGATTGGCTACTTGGCGGCACACATCTTCGAGACATTCCAACTGAGTATGGGTTCCGTCGCCTGGGAGAACACGATGAACGCCCTCAGTTCTCTGGGCCCTCTCGAACTGGTCGGCCTCTGGATCGTAGCGGGGTCGGCACTCTACCACGGGGGGAACGGCATAAGGCTCATCCTCAACGAGATGTTCGGCAAGTTCATGGGAAAGCCGACCCTCCCGGTCTACCCCTACTCCCCCACTTCGCTTGGAAGGAACCAAAGGATAGCCGTCTGGACGACGACGGGGGTCGTGCTTGTGCTCTGGGTCTGGGCAGGCCTATACCTTCTGGTAGGCCTGGGGGTCATATAGGGGCGGAGAAGACAATGACAGCGCAAAGATACAGTCTGTTGAACGAATCTTGGAGCATGGTCTTGACATACGCCAGCGCCATGGTCCTCGTCTTCGTTCTGACCTTCCACCTTCTTCTTCAGAGTCCCCTCACAGGCAAGCCCTTCGAGGACACGCTCTCCTTCGGCTACGCCACGGGGAATCTCATCTACTTCAAGGTCGTGTTCGGCCTCCTGCTCTTCGCCGCTGTTCTTCACGGTCTCAACGGTCTTCGCGTGATCGCCCTCGAATGGCTCCACCCTCAAAAGAGGGCCTGGCTCTTGAACCTGATTGTGGTAGTGGCGATGGCCTTCTTCCTTGCGCTTGGGACGTACACGTTAGTAGCGGTTGGCTGACCCCGCACTTCACGCCGCCCTGCGAGCCACCGAACCCCAATCGTGTCACCTTCCCCCGGCCCGTCCGGCGGACCGAGTCTTGGCGAGACTTCCAGCCCCTTTCAACATGGACATGTTTATAACCGCACTAATAATCGCCAGAGGGCTACGAGAGGGGTAAAGTGCCTCACTACGGTTACAGTTTCGAGGGTTTCGACCCAGCAGTGCATGTCAGGGCTAGCGGCAGAGAGGTAAACATCTCACCAAAGGCAGCGCGCGAGGTTGCGCTCACGCTGAAAGGGATGACGGTCACGAAGGCGATTGAGCTGCTCGAGCAAGTCCAGGACAAGAAGATGGCGATAGCCTTCAGGCGGCACAAGCTCAAGGTTGGCCACAGGAGCGAGCTCCAAGGGTTCCCCACCGGCTCATATCCAGTGAAGACAGCCCGTGCGTTCATAGCCGTTCTCAAGAACCTGCAGAGTAACTCAGAGTTCAAAGGTCTCGACCCAGAACGAGTCGAGATCATCCAGTCGTCTGCATGCGCGGGAAGGACGGTCAAGGACTACGTCCCCCGGGCCTTCGGTCGCAGTTCCGCTAACTTTCACCAGCTCGTCCACATCGAGCTCGTAGGCAAGGAAGTCTAGGGCATGTCTGTGGAGCAGAGCGCAGTGAAGTCAATTCTGAAGACAAGCAGGTCCTACGCCGAGCTGGACGAATTCTTCGAAAAGGCGCTGCGGGACGCGGGATACGGCGGGCTCGAAGTCCAAAAGTCCCCGGTCGGCACCACCCTCAAGGTCTATGTGGCCAGGCCGGGACTCGCGATAGGGAGGAGAGGGACTGGGATCAAGGAGCTCACCGACAAAGTCCTGGAGAAGTTCCACTTCCCCAACACCCAGATCGCGGTCACGGAAGTTGAGAACCCTGAGCTCAACGCGCGGATTATGGCGGGGAGAATCGCGCAGATCGTCTCGCGAGGCACAGCTTTCAGGCGAGCAGCCATGTGGTCGGTCAACAACATAATGAACGCCGGAGCCTCGGGGGTAGAGATCTCTGTGGCAGGGAAGCTCAGAAGCGACAGGTCTCACGGCGAGAAGTACCGCGCCGGTGTCGTCCCGAAGAGTGGAGACACTGCCGACAGGTCTGTAGACGAGGCCACGACCGACGTCCTCCTGAAGCTCGGCCTCTACGGGATCAAAGTCAAGATCGCGCTCAAGGATGCTCTTCCCCCAGACTTCCAGTTCAAGGAAGACGTCAAGACCGAGGAAAACAAAGTGGAGATGGAGAATGCCCCAGCTCAAACCGAAGGAGCTCAGAGCCCAAGACGCTGAGAAGCTCAGGCAGACGCTCTTCGACCTGCGGTCGGAGCTCTCCAAGCTTCAAGGCAATGCCAACAGGGGGCTGATCAAGAAGGACGTGGGAAACATCAGGAGGGTGAGGAAGGACGTCGCAAGGGTCCTCACTGTGATGAGGGAAAAGGGGGTCTCGGAGTGAACGTAATAGGCGAGTTCGTCACGATCGCCGAAGCCTCGGACCCGGGGAAGAGGGGGCGAAGCGGCACTGTGGTCCTTGAAACAGCCAACACACTCCGGCTGGCTGACGATGCTGCGGGGTTCACAGTCGAAAAGAAGGGGACGGTGTTGCTGGTGCTTCATTCAAAGAAAGTGTTTTCGGGGGACGACATAGCAGGCCGCCTCGAAGACAGATTGAGGTCGAAGAAGCGATGACAGCGGCTGGCCTCGAGGTTGCGGCACCGAAGAAGACCTGCCAGGACAGCAGGTGTCCCTTCCACGGGGGGCTGAAGGTCAGGGGTAGACTCCTGTCCGGCAAGATAGTTTCGACCGCAGGGAAGAGTTTCGTGGTTGTCCAGATGGATCACCTCCACAACGTACGCAAGTACAACAGGGGAGAGAGGCGAAGGAGCAGGCTGAGCGCACACATCCCCCCTTGCATTTCTGCCCAAGACGGCGACGTGGTCACCATCGGCGAGTGCAGGCCACTCTCTAAGACCATCTCGTTCGTCGTAGTCGAAAACAGGAGAGGCGCATAGAGTCAACGAAATCGCGTGCGGTTTCGGCAAAAGGGGTGGAGGAGTTCAAGAATTACATCACGCGAGCGATACCCCTCAACGCAGTGATTACCTGCGCCGACAACACCGGAGCGAAGACTCTGAGGGTGATACAGGTCACCAAAGCCAAGACGAGACTCAGCAGGGTCCCGGCGGCATCCGTAGGGGACAGCGTGGTCTGCGTCGTGAAGAGAGGCCCCCCCGACCTGAGGAAGCAGGTCTTCGGGGCGGTCATAATCAGGCAGAAGTACCCTGTGAGAAGGGTGAGCGGGCAACGCATCGCGTTCGAGGACAACGCCGCAGTCATCGTCACCCCGGAAGGGGACTTGAAGGGGACTGACATCAGGGGCCCGGTGGCGAGCGAGGCTGCGGAGAAGTGGCCCAGGATAGCCAATCTGGCGTCGATAATAATCTAGGTGAATGAAATGAAATTCGGTGCAAGTCTGACAAAGGAACTCCGTGAAAAACACAAGCGGAGGGCGCTCAGGCCCCGCGTCGGCGACTCGGTCAGGATCGTCCGTGGCGAGTTCAAGAACATCGAGGGGAAGGTCACCAAGGTCCTCTCGAAGGAAGGCAAGCTCAACGTCGAGGGGGTCACCAGGGAGAAGCAGAAAGGGGGTTCCTCGCCCGTCCCGATTAACTCCTCGAACGTAGTCATCACCTCCCTGAATCTGGAAGACAAGATCAGGAGACAGAAGCTGGAGGAGAAAGCGTAGTTGGGCAAGAAAGGCGGAAAGGACAAGCTGAAGCGACTGGCTGCCCCCAGATCCTGGGACATTCCGCGCAAGGCTCACAGGTTCGTCTACAAACCTCTACCAGGGTCCCATCCGATCAGTGCTTCCTACCCCCTCGGAGTGGTCATACGAGACCTCGCGAACCTAGCGGAAAGGGGCAAGGAGATCAAGTTCGTTGTGAAGACCGGCAGAATCCTGGTCGACGGCGAGTCCAGGCATTCGCCCAGCTCCCCGGTCGGGCTCTTCAACGTCGTCAGCATCCCCTCCGAAGGGATTTCGTTCAGGCTGGTGCCTTCACCAAAGGGGCTGCTCATGGCCAAAGTCGAGGAACCCGAGTCGAACAAGAAGCTCTGCAGCGTACACACGAAGACCAAGGTCAGGGGGGGTCACATACAGTATGGCCTCCACGACGGAAGGTCCATACTCAGCGACGAGCTCGGTCTTTCTCCTGGAGACGCAGTCCTCATCGAGGTCCCTTCCCAGAAGGTGCTCGGGCAGGTCCGACTCGCGCAGGGTTCGGTCGGACTCGTGTTGTCAGGGGAGAGAGCTGGGCAGCTGGGCAGGATCGTCGAAGTCAAGAAAGGAACCATCTCAAGGGAACGAATGGTTAAGATATCCCTCCCCAGCGGGGAGGCTGAAATCCCATCGCGGCTAGTCTTCCCGGTAGGGCAAGAGCAGCCAGTAATCACGGTGGGGGTCAGAGCTTCATGAGTCAGAGTGTGGTCCAGGAGAACCCGATGCGGGCAATCAGGGTCGGAAAGGTAGTGGTAAACATAGGCCTGGGCAAGTCCGGGGAGGCGATAGAGAGGGGGAAGCGCGTCCTCGAGCAGGTCACGGGCCAGAAGCCTGCGCAGCGCCGGGCGAAGAGGTCTGTCAGGGACTTCGGCATCCACAAAGGGGAGCCGATAGGGGTCATCGTGACAGTGAGGGGGACCAAAACGACCGAGTTGCTCGAGAAGCTCCTCACCGCGAGAGAGAAGAAGCTCGCCGAGTCCTGCTTCGATTCCAGGGGCTCGGTATCCTTCGGAATCAAGGAGCACATAGAGATCCCTGGGATCAAGTACGATCCAGCCATCGGGATACTCGGGATGAACGTCTCGGTCCTTTTGGAGAGGCCCGGCTATCGGGTGGCACGCCGTGGAAGGCGGACGGACCGGGTCGGAAAGGGGCATTTCGTGACCAAAGAGGATGCGCTCCAGTACTTCAAGGACAAGTTCAAGGTGTCGGTCGCATGAAGGAGAGGCACACAAAGGTGAGGAAGTACGGGAAGTCGACGCACTACTGCAGAAGATGCGGTCAGTACGGCGCTGTGATCAGAGCGTACGACCTGGTGCTCTGCAGACAGTGCTTCAGAGAAGTCGCAGTGAAGCTCGGCTTCAGGAAGTACGACTAGGGTGGGAATGGATGCCGGCTACCAACGTCCTCTCGAATCTTTTCACCAGCCTCCAGAACGCCGAGATGAGGAACAAGAAGGAGTGCATGGTGATACCTGCGTCCAAGCTCGCGAGCGAGGTCCTGAGGGTCTTGCAGAAGAAACGGTACGTCGGCGAGTTCGAGTTCATTGACGACGGAGTGGGCGGGAAGCTCCGAGTCCAGCTTCTCGGAAGGATAAACAAATGCGGGGTCATCTCCCCCAGGTTCCCGGTCAGGTCCTCGAAGCTGGTGGACTGGGAACACAGGTACCTCCCTGCCGTGGGGGTCGGAATCCTCATCGTTTCGACGCCGAAGGGGGTAATGCCGCATTCAGACGCCCAAGAAAAGAGACTGGGCGGGAGGCTGATCGGGTATGTATACTAAAATAGCCTCTGAGAGTCTAACGGCAATGAATTCATCGTTCGTCGACTGGAGAGTCGTTGCAGCGTGGATCGAGACGGAAGGCTCGGTCGATTCCACAGTGACATTCAGGAAGAACCCCACGACTGGAGCCTACTACCCCACTGTCGCAAGAGCCATCCTCATCCCACAGAAAGAACGAACTCCGCTTGCAGCGATTCAGCAATTCCTTGAAGAGCACGGAGTGTTCTCCACGATTCAACATATCGTTCCAAGCAGGACTGCGTATAGCCAGAATCCCTATTTCCGCTTGGCAATCCAAAGAGTCGATGACCTAGACATAGTAATCGAGAATGTCAAGGGCTACTTGCTCACGCGGAAGACTTCCTATCAAATAGAAGAGTTCTCACGCAGACGGCACATGAAGGCGGCACAACTCCGGGCCGAATTCCTCAGTGATTGGCTGGATTCAGACAGGAACAGGAAGCGTAAAGGTGGTAAGGGATCTAATGTCTACTGAGCAGGTCGAGGAGCACGTATACGAATTCCCTGAAGGGGTCTCCGGCACCCTGACTGACAGAGTACTGACCGTCAAGGGGAGACTAGGTCAGGCCAAGAAGGACTTCCTGAAGGTGAACATCAACCTGGCGGTCGAGGGGAACAGGGTCATACTCACTCCCTTCTCCAAGAGGAAGAAGGACAACATCGTGGTCAACACGGTCCTGAGCCTCATCGGCAACATGGTCACCGGAGTTACAAAGGGCTACACGTACAGGCTCAAGGTCGTATACGCGCACTTTCCGATCTCGGTGAAGACGAAGGGGGACGAGATTCACGTGGAGAATTTCGTCGGGGAGAGGTCCCCCCGGGTGGCCAAGATAGTCGGAGACTGCAAGGTCACCGTGGAGGGGGACGACGTCATTGTAAAAGGGATCTCTGTCGAGGAGGTCGGACAGACCGCAGCGAACGTCGAGCTGGCCACGAAGATCAAGAAGAAGGACCAGAGGATCTTCCTCGACGGCATCTACATATACCAAAAGGAGGAGGGGCCGTAGAACTTGCCGAAGGCGAAGGTCTCCGAAGAGAACCGTCTGAAAGCGCTGGTCGAGAAAAGGAACGAGGTTTCGAAACACAGGCCGAGGTTCGTCAGGCAGGAGAGCTGGCGGTACGTCAGGATCCACCCGGAGTGGAGGAAGCCGAAGGGGGTCGACAACAAGGTTAGGAGGCAGGACAAGGGGTGGCCCGCGCTCGTCAGGATAGGGTACAGAGGGCCGGTAAAGGCCCGCGGCCTGCACCCCAGTGGACACATGGACGTGCTTGTCAACAGAGCGCGCGACCTGGAAGGGCTCGTCCCGGGCAGGGATGTCGCCCGCATAGGCAGGACGGTCGGTGCGAAGAAAAGGGAACAGATACTCGCCAGGGCAAACGAGCTCGGGCTGAGGGTCGTCAATCCGACGGGGTTGAGGGTTATTGAATCTGAGAAGTAAGAGAAGGATTGCAGCCTCAGTCATGGGGGTGGGGGCGGACAGGGTCATATTCGACGAAGAATACTCCGACCTCATACAGGACGCGATTACGCGAAGCACGATCAGAGGGCTCATAGGTTTCGGTGCGATCCGAGCTGCCCCGGAGAAGGGGATTTCGAAGGGAAGGCTTAGGGAACGTTCCAGGAAGCTGAAGCGGGGACGTGGAGCCGGCTCGACCGAAGGGACCAAGCACGCCAGGAACCCGAGAAAGGCCATGTGGGTCACAAAGGTCCGTGCGCTGAGATGGAGGCTCCAGGTGGCCAAGGAAAGGGGGGAAATCAAGAACGCGTCTTACAAGCGACTCTACAAGCAGGTGAAGGGAGGGCAGGTCAGGAACGTCAAACACCTTCTTGACCTCATGAAGGAGGCAGAGAAGTGATGTCGACCCACGTTCCACTCCCCAGAAGGCGAAGAGAGGGAGTCACAGACTACAGGTCGAGGAAGAGGGCGATCACATCCCGGGCGACCCTCCTCGTCGTCCGCGTATCGAACAAGAACGTGTCTTCACAGTTCGTGAAGCCCCAGGTCAAGGGGGACATAGTCCTGGCTTCGGCACATTCCAGGCAGCTGAGAAAGCTCGGCTGGCAGGGTTCTCTAAAGTCCACTCCGGCGTGCTACCTGCTCGGGATGCTTGCCGGCAGGAAGGCAGCAGCGAAGGGGGTGAAGGAAGCCGTGCTCTACAACGGCGTCGTCCCATTCGTGAAGGGGGCGCGAATTTCCGCTTTTGTAAAGGGGGTGATCGACGCCGGAGTCGAGGTCCCGGTAGGAGAGGAGGCCCTCCCGTCGGAGGACAGGCTGACAGGCAAGGCCATAGCCGAATATGCAGCCAAGCTTGCTGGCGAAGACAAGGTGGCCTATCAGAGGAAGTTCTCCGGCCTGCTGAAGCAGGGTTTCAAACCCGAGGACTATCCGGCGTACTTTGAGAAGTCGAAGGCGGTCGTCGCCGGGGGCTCGAAAGAATGAGCTACATGAGGAACAGAGGAGGCCCTGAAACGGAGGAGGTCTGGGTCCCGAGGACGAAGCTGGGCAAGCTTGTGAACGAAGGGAAGGTCACCTCCCTCGAGGAGATCTTCAGGAGCGGGCAGAGGGTCCGCGAATCCGAGATAGTGAAGAAGCTCCTGCCCGACCTCAGGAACGAGCTGGTCGGAGTCAGCGTAGTCCAGAAGCAGACTGACGCAGGGGAGCTCACCAGGTTCTCAGCTGTGGTCGCGGTCGGGAACGGTGCGGGGTGGTTCGGGGTCGGCAAGGGGAAAGCAATGCAGACCAGGGAAGCGATAGAGAAGGCGACCAATGCTGCGCTTCTCAACATCATCCCGGTCAAACTCGGTTGTGGCAGCTGGGAGTGTCGGTGCGGCAGGCCCCACTCGGTCCCATACCGCATCAGGGGAAAGGCCGGGAGCGTGACTGTCGAAATAATGCCTGGTCCCAGGGCCCTCGGGCTCGTAGCCGGGCCAGCCCTGAAGAACCTCCTGCAGCTCGCCGGAGTCAAGGACGCCTGGATCAGGACCTTCGGCTCGACCAGCACTCTGTCTTCACTGGCAAATGCTGCCTACGACGCCTTCAGGATGTCACACGGACTCAACGTATGAGGTAATGAGAAATGGCCCTCCTCCTCGTCCTCAACCTCCACGGGAAGATCAACTCTTCTGCGCCGGTCAGGAAGGCGCTGAAGGAGCTAAGAGCCGAACGTAAGTTCACCGCTTCTGTGGTGACAGACGATGCGCCGACCATCGGGATGCTCAAACTCTGCAAGGACTACGTAGCCTGGACCCAGTTGAACTCCGACCTGCTGGTCACCCTCCTGAAGAAGCGGGGGATGGTCAGCACGACTGCGAGGCTGGATTCCGCCGCCCTGTCTGCGATCGGCTACAAGAAACACGAAGACCTCGCGGATGCAATGATCAAGGGGGAGCTCAGGCTTTCTGCAGTCAAGGGCGTCCTTCCTTTCTTCAGGCTCGCTCCGCCGAAGAGGGGGTTCAAACTGTCGCTCAGAAAGCAGTTCACCGAGAAGGGAACGCTCGGGAGCAACCCCACGCTCGAAGAAATCGTGAGGAGGATGGTCTGACATGCCGACTCGTCTGCGGAAGGGAAGGAGGTACAGGGGCATGCGGACTCACGGTTACGGTCAGATAGGCCAGCACAGGCACTCGGGGAAGCAGGGCGGGCACGGCAACGCCGGCCTGCACAAGCACAAGTGGAGCTGGCTGGTGAAGTTCGACCCGGACCACTTCGGCAGGGACCCGTTCAGGCCTCCCGGGTACTACGTCAGACCGACCACGTGGGTTAACGTGGGGGACCTCGACGCACTCGCGAAGGGGAGCAAAGTCGTCGACCTGGCGGCGATGGGCGTCCAAAAGCTCCTCGGCTCCGGTGCAATCAGGGGAGCGTATGAGGTGAAAGTGGGCTTCTTCACGAAAAGGGCTCAGGCTAAAATAGAGGCTGCCGGCGGAAAGGTCACAGTCCAGGAGTAGCGCCGGGCTTTATGGCTTCGATGCGAGACTTCATCAAGAGCTTAGCCACAGTCCTACCAGAGATTCCGAAGCCAGAGCGGAAACCTGGGCTCACTGAGAGGTTCATCTGGACTGGGTTCGCCCTGATCGCCTACCTGGTCATGGCTGTGACCCCGCTGTGCGGCTTCGGCGGGGCCGCGTCCCAGACCGGGGGTACCGGGGTCTGCGCCATCACAAGCTCAACCGGAACCGACCAGCTGGCCTTCCTCAGAGTCGTCTTCGCCTCGACGCAGGGGACCCTGATGGAGCTGGGTATAGGGCCGATAGTGACAGCGGGACTCATCCTGCAGCTGCTCGTAGGCAGCGACATCATCAAGCTCGACATGAGCAACCCGGATGACAGGTCAATCTTCGGCTCATCCACGAAGTTCCTCACCCTCATAGTGATAGTGGGAGAATCGTTCGCCTACATATTCGGAGGCGCACTGGGAGTCCTTCGGCCTGGGCAGGAGCTGGTCATCTTCATACAGCTCTTCATCGCCAGCCTGACCGTACTCCTGCTCGACGAGATGATCCAGAAGGGATGGGGGATCGGCAGCGGCGTCAGCCTCTTCATCCTCGCCGGGGTCTGCCAGACGGTCATGTGGTACACCTTCACCCCGATAACAGTGGCGGTCACCAAGACCACCAACGAGATCTTCGGCTTCATCCCTGCAGTGATCAGTTCGCTCTTCAACACTGGATTCACCACGACGACCCTCGTGAACATAGCCATCAGGCAGTTCAAGTATCCAAGCCTGCTCACGTTCTCATTGACCCTCGTGATGATTCTGGTCCTCATCTACATTGAGGGGATCAGGGTGGAGCTCCCGATCACCTCTACCAGGTACAGGGGATTCCAGGGGGTCTATCCGATCAAGCTGCTGTACGTTTCCAACATCCCGGTCATCCTCGTCTCGGCTCTGGCAGCCAACGTCACCTTCTTCACTAGGATACTCCACAACTACGTAGGCGCTTCCTCGGGGAGCTGGGTGAACTACCTGGGGGTCTGGGGGAACGCCAACTCTTCCTACCCGACTGGAGGCCTGGTCTACTACATGAGCGCGCCTCAGGGGGTGGACCAGACGATAGGCGACCCCATCCACTCGGTGATCTACCTGCTGTACCTAGTAGGGATGGCGGTGCTGTTCGCCCGGCTCTGGGTGGAGATAGGCGGGCTCAACCCTCGAGCTGTGGCCAAGAACCTCATGGACGCTGACGTGCAGGTCCCGGGCTTCAGACGGACTGGATTCTCGATCGAGCAGGTCCTAAATAGGTACATCCCGACCCTCACGATAATCGGGGGCATCTTAATCGGGCTCATAGCCGGGGTGTCTGACCTGTTCGGAGTCTTCGGGTCTGGCATAGGGATACTGCTAATGGTGGACATAGTGCTGCAGTACTATCAGATGCTCCTCAAGGAGCAGGTGGAGGAGGTATCCCCTGCACTCGCGGGCCTCATCGGGGCCGGGTAGAATTGAACCTGAGAGTGGTAGTAGTCGGGATTCCGGGGGTGGGCAAGTCCACTGTGGTGGAGAAGGTGAGAGCCGGGATGAAAGGTTCGACTCTCGTCACCTTCGGCACTGTCATGTTCGAGGAGGCGGTCAGGCTGAAGTGGGCCAAGGACAGGGACCAGCTCAGGAAGCTCCCTGTGGAGAAACAGAAGAAGCTTCAGACCATAGCGGCAACGAGGATAGCCAGGATGAAGGAAAAGGCAGTCTTCGTCGACACTCACCTGTTCATCCGGACGAAGGAGGGGTTCTGGCCGGGCCTTCCCTTCGAGGTCGTGAGGGCTCTGAAGCCCACTCACCTCGTCCTCGTGGAGGCCACCTCCGAAGAGATCGCTGCCAGGAGGGCGGCGGACAGGAGCAGGTCCCGCGACGCCCTCGCCGGCGAGGACCTGTCTGCGGAGCTCGCGCTGGGTAGGAGCTTTCTGACAGTCTCGTCGACACTCACAGGCGCACCGATGCTCATAGTCGCAAACCACGACGGGAGGTCTGACGAGGCCGCGGCCGAGGTCAAGGCGATGCTGAAGGAGGCCTCCTGATGGGCCTGTCGATTCCAGACTCCACCCTCATCCTCACCTTTACGGCAGTCGGTTTCTCCCTTCTTTCCAATTTCCTGACAAGGTGGAGGGTCGACCTCGAAACCGAGAGGAGGATCAAGGCAGAGATATCAGAATGGACTAACGCTCTGAAGGCCGCAGTCAAGGCCAGGGACAAGCAGGCGGAGGAGAAGCTCCGCAAGAAGGAACAGTCGATTAACCAGATGAGGATGAAGATGTCTAGCGCCCGGACGAAGGTGGCGTTGTACACAATAGTCCCATTCTTCGCCATCTACTATCTGGTGCTGAATTTCGTCGGCCCCTGCCCGGTCGCCTATTCTCCCTTCGAAATCCCCTATCTGATGAGTGGGACCCTGCCTACCACTGCCACCTGCCTGATCCCAGCGACCGTACCCCTTGGAGTAGCGTACGTCACCTCTTTCGGCTGGTACCTCATCTCCTCGTTCGCATTCTCCGGTGTCATAATGCGGCTCCTGAAGACCCAGACGTAGTGGTACTGATGCGCGCCATCATAGTCTCCGGGATGCCGGCAGTCGGCAAGACGACGGTCTCCCGAATCGTGGCCAAGGAGCTGGGGGTGGCTGTCGTCGGGGGCGGGGACGTCCTGAAGGAGATGGCAGTGGAGGAGGGGTACAGCCCGGGGGGTGAGGACTGGTGGGATACGAAGGAAGGAATGAAGTTCCTTGCGGAAAGGAAGCGCTCATCCGGCTTCGACAGGGAGGTAGACGCCCGCCTCCTCAGCAAGGCCAAGACAGGGAACGTGGTGATTACCAGCTACCCCCTGCCGTGGCTTTCCAACGACGGTCTCAAGGTCTGGCTCTCAGGCTCGGTCGAAAGCAGGGCAAGGAGGATGTCGAAGCGGGACGGGACTGAGGAGCGGAAGTGCACGGATGTACTCGCAGTCAGGGACGTCGAGAATCACAAACTCTACAAGAAGATCTACCAGATCGATTTTGGAAAGGACCTGAAACCCTTCGACCTCATAATTGAAACTGATGCCATCGACGAGGCGCAGGTGGCCAAAGTGATCCTGCACTATGCCAAGAACAGAAGTGACTGAATTGCACACCTCGAGAATGGTCGTGCTGGACGAGGAACCCACCGACCTCGAACACGGCTGGACCCCCAGGGGTCGGCCCACGGAAGCTCTGCTCAACTACGGTCTGATAGCCCTCGACAAGCCGAGGGGGCCCACCAGCCACGAGGTCGTTGCCTGGGTCAGGAAGATGGTCGGAATGGAGAGGGCAGGGCACAGTGGGACTCTGGATCCGCCGGTTTCGGGGGTGCTCCCGATCGGCCTCGGAGACGCGACGAAGGCCCTCAGTCTCCTGCTCATGTTCCCGAAGGAATACAGGGGCGTGATGCGGCTCCACTCTTCAGTCCCGCGCAGACAGCTTGACTCTGTGGTCAGCGAATTCCAGGGGGAGATATTCCAGAGGCCCCCCCAGCGCTCTTCGGTCAAGCGGGACGTGAGGACCCGTACGATTCACGAGCTCGAGCTGACAGAGTCGAAGGGGAATCTCTACATGTTCAGGTGCCTCTGCCAATCCGGGACGTACATCCGGAAGCTGGTCTATGACATCGGGGAAGTGTTGGGAGTGGGGGCCACGATGGTCGAGCTGCGAAGGACGAAAGTCGGCCCTCTGACCGAAGCCAGGGGACTCGCGACTCTGCACCAGCTCAACGACGCAGTGTTCAAGCTAAGGAACGGTGACGACGGGCCGCTGCGCGCGGTCGTCAGGCCTGTGGAGGACTCGCTCGGTTCCATCAGGAGAATCGTCCTTCGCGACTCGGCAGTCGATGCCATCTGCCACGGCGCGCGGCTCGGAATCCCGGGAATCCTCAGTGTCTCGGAGGGGATCACGGCTGGTGAAACTGTGGCGCTCATGTCGGCGAAAGAGGAGCTGGTGGCAATCGGGAAGGCGCTTCTGTCTACCGAGAAGATTGCGTCAGCGTCGAAGGG
>CAYYYU010000034.1:0-4536 GCA_964476175.1 uncultured Nitrosopumilales archaeon | reverse complement strand
GGGAAGACTGCGCTTCTGCTGCTGAACAGCCGAAGAAGGGTTCCTCTCGAGTCAGGCAAAACAGATCCAAGAAGGGGCCCAGTCTTCCAGAGGATTCGCTTAAGTAATTAATTGCATCCCTTCCGGCCCACAACTACTCCGGTGAACCGACTAGGGTCGAACCGAAGTCAATCCAGTCCCGCCAGTGGGGCGCAGGATTTGTCTGCATTCTTGCCAGGAAGATATATATTATAGTCTACGTACTATAGACACTAGTGTCGACGACGATAGCAGTCAAAGAATCGACCGCAGAGAAGCTGAGGAGGATCATGAAAGAGAGACACACCAAGAGCATCGACCAGACAATAAACTCGCTCATCGATGGCGCGGAGGGGATCCCTCCCAGCATGTACGCTGTGGACAAACAAAAGAGGGTCAACCTGACGAGACGCGAACATGAAGAATTCCAAAGGTGAAGGGGTTTCGAGGTAATAGATACGTTCGCTTGGGTCGAGTATTTTGCAGGCAGCGAGAAGGGGGAGAGAGCCAAAGGGCACATCGATGGCGGTGAAGTCATCACGCCCACCATCGTCATTGCAGAGTTCACAGACAAGTACACGCGCGAAGGGTTGAATCCCAAAGAGAGGCTCAAGTTCATGAGGATCAGATCCATGATTGCAACTCTCGATGACGACATAGCCGAGTTGGCGGGGACAATAAGCGCAGAACGCCGGGCGAAGGTGAAAGGGTGGGGACTGGTCGATTCTGTTGTCCTGGCAACAGCCAGGGCAAGAGGGGTAAAGATAGTGACCGGGGACGAACACTTCAGAGACTTGGACGAAGCCATAATGATAGGATAGCGCTCGTTGCTCTGCTCAAAGAAGCCACAGTCACTTGGATGGACGGCATCCTTTGAGGAGGAGTCGAGCAAGGGGGCACAAGGACAGACAGTGAGTCGTCATTCACTAGGGTACGCAAGTAAGTGGTTTCACGGCGGTAGGTGGAAGTTAACTTGCACACGTACAAGAGTGGTCTGTAATTCAGTACAGGTAGAAGTTGACTTTCACAAATCGAAGTAGAGGTAGAACTCGTAGGGGTGAGGTCGAGCGGAGACTGACCTGTAGGCCTCCATCTCGAGCTCCATCATGGTCTCCACAAGGTCCTTGGGCATGATCCCGTCGAGGAAGTTCGAATCGCTCATTAGGCACTCGACCGCCTCCTTCAGGCTTCCGGGCAACTCGCCGATTGAGAGCTCCCTCCGCCTCTCCGGTGTCAGCTTGTAGATGTCCTCGTCCACCGGGTCGCCCGGGTCCTTCTTGCGCCTTATTCCGTCGAGGCCGGCTGCTGCAATGGCCGCCATGGCGAGGTACGGGTTGCAGGAGGGGTCCGGAGTCCTGAACTCCACCCTCTTGCTTCCCTCAGAGCCTTTCTCGTAGACCGGAATCCTGACGTTGGCGGACCTGTTCGACTTGCTCCAGGCGACGTACACCGGGGCCTCGAACCCGGGCACCAACCTGTGATACGAGTTGGTTGTCGGGTCGACTATCGCCGTGAGTGCCCTGCTGTGCTCCATTATCCCGCCGATGTAGTATCGGGCAACTTGGCTGATCTCTGCGTACCTGTCCCTGGGGTCGTAGAACGTGTTCTTCTTTCCCTTCCAGAAGCTCGAATGGGTGTGCATGCCGACTGCGTTGTCTCCGAATATCGGCTTCGGCATCGTGGTGGCAATCAGGCCCCGCCTGGCAGCCACGTTCTTTGTGACGAACTTGTAGGTCATCACGCTGTCCGCCATGGTGACAAGCTCGTCCCTGTACACGTCGATTTCGCACTGCCCCGCCGTGGCCACTTCGTGGTGGTGCGCGTTGGAGAGGACGCCGAAACCGTCACGCATGTAGTTGACGCATTCGCTCCTGTAGTCGCTCAGGGTGTCGACGGGCTGCGCCGGATAGTAGCCGTCCTTGAACCGGATTGGGAAGTTGGTCCCCCTCGCCTCGTTGGCAGATTCGACCGAGCTTATCCTGAATCCAGATGCGAACGGGTTGTTGGCCTCCCAGGTGGCGCTGTCGAAGACGAAGAACTCGACCTCCGGTCCCCACAGCGAGCTTGTGAAGCCTTCGGCCCTGATCTTCTCTTCGGCCCGCTGGGCTGCCAGACGCGGGTCCCTGCTGAACCTGCCACCTCCGAACCCTGAGCGCACATCGCAGATGAGCCTGGCGGTCTTGATGCTGTCCTCTATCCACGGTATCACCCCGAATGTGGACGCGTCCGGGACAAGCAGCATGTCGGACTCTTGAATCTCAACGAACCCCCTGACAGAAGAGCCGTCAAGCTTGGCCACGCCTTCCTTGAACGTCCCCTCGCCCATCGTCTCCGAGGGGAGAGTGACGTGCCTCAGTCTGCCCGGGACGTCTGTGAACTGCAGGTCAACGAACTTGACCTTGTCCTTCCGGATCTGACTCAGAACCTGGGCAGGGGTGAAGGTCCTCGGCGCGAAGGCGCCGTTGGGCAGGATCTTGTAGGTCAATATCAACCAGTCCTCCAGAACGAATATAAACCTGGACAGTCAATTGCCAGACGTTCAGACAGAAATTGAGACAGCCATCGGACAAACGTACTGCAACTACTCAGAACCCGCCCTCTCCGTCTGGACAGATGGCCATAGACGGGCTCGACGCCAGGCTCCTTGGTCTCTTCGCTTCGGAAGGGAGGGAATCCTTCCGGAAGATGGCTGCGAGTCTGGGTGTTTCGACCACCACCGTGGTCTCGCGAGTGGCTAGGCTGGAGCGCGAAGGCGTGATCGCCGGATATGCCGCGAGGGTGGATTCGGAGAAGTTGGGATACGCGATCACAGCCGTGACGGAGATTCTCGTCTCCAAGGGGAAGCTACTCGAGATGGAGAGGGAGATTGCGAAGCTGCCGGGGGTCTGCGCGGTCTACGACGTGACAGGGGAGATAGACGGAGTCGTGATCGCAAAGTTCAGGGACAGAGAGCAGCTCAGCGCCTTCACCAAGGGGCTGCTGACGATGCCGTTCGTGGAGAGGGCAAACACGCACGTCGTCCTGACCACAGTAAGGGAGGACTTCCGACTACCGGCACTTCTCGAATGAGAGCTAAATACACAACCAGAGAACCATGGGGGAGAGCTTGGTCAAGATCAGGGTGAAACTGGGCGCTGCCGAAGCCGAGGTCGAGGCCGACCAGGAACATCTCCATGAAGCAATCGACCTCATCCCGGAGCTGGTTTCCAAGATGCCAGGCGCCAGTGCCGAAAGGATGGAGCTCAGGCGAGAGACGGAAGAGGCAGCTCCTCAGCACGAAGCAGGGCCCGCTCAGATGCCCAGCGTCACTCTGGACAAGAGCGACTCCCTGGCTGACATCATAGGGAAGTTCTTCGCCGACCCATGGGGAAGGGAGCGAAGGAAGCTCTCCGACGTGCGGGAGGCTCTCCAGTCCTACGGGCTGAACTATCCAAAGCAGTCCGTGGCCGTGGCACTCCTCAGGCTCGCCAAGACTACCAAGATACGGCGTTTCAAGGCCGAGGACGGCGAATACGTCTACACCGCCAACGCAGTCACGGTGCCCACCCCAACTAGCTGACGATGGAAGAAGGGGGATGCGACGGCCTGCTTTCGCTTCAAAGGTTTAATTTGACACGGGTACCGGCCAGAGTAGGAGTCTCGTGCCATGTCTTCTGAGAAGAATCTCTCTGTGTCGGTCTCCTACGGCGATGTAAAGGTCGATTTTGCGGGCCCACCGGACATGGTGATGCGCTCGCTTCATGAGTTCGTCTCCAAGGTGGTGCCGAACTTCGACCTGGCGAAGGCGATTACCGCCAACTACTCGCTGAACGACATCATACAGATGTTCAAGGACTACGTGAGGATAACGCCCGAGGGGCCAAGGGTGTGGGCTGCGGACAAGAAGCTCAGCGACAAAGACGTCATTCTCCTGCAGCTCGTGGCAGTGCGGGCCTCGCTCCTGAGCGGTAAGGCGAGCTCGGACGCCATGGCTGTCTCTGAGATCCAGGAAGCGACCGGGCTCTACCCAAAGACGATCTCCTCAAGGCTGAGCGAGCTGACCAAGCAGGCCACGGTGGAGCGTGTAGACAGCGAAGGAGGCGGGAAGTACAGGATCTCGACCACAGGAATCCACACTGCCCACGAACAGCTGACCAAGAAGCTGCAGGTCAAGGCATAGCTCCCCGGACGACCCTCTACTGTTATCTAAGAGACCTGAGGAGCCGAGTGCCCTTGAAATTCGCACTGCCGTCCTTCGGTGGCCGTGAGAAGGCGATTCTAAAGTCCCTGTACGAGGACTTCGCCATCGTTCACCAGGCGGTCACAGACTTCGGGGCTGTGGTCAGCGCGGTCGCCTCGAAGGACGCCCAGGAGACGAGGTTGAGCTACCAGCGCGTACTCGAAGACGAGAAGAAGGCGGACGACTTCCACAGGAGCCTGAGCGGGGAAATCGCGGAGGGGGCGTTCTTCGGCGGAATCAGGGAGGACATGATCAACCTTCTCGAGAAGATGGACAACATCGCGGACAGCGCCAAGGGC
>CAYYYU010000033.1:0-36126 GCA_964476175.1 uncultured Nitrosopumilales archaeon | reverse complement strand
GAGGAAGAGTTCTCCTTGCTTTCTTCCGCCATCGATTCTCCGCGAGCGGGTTGCGAAAAGCTCCTTTTAACTTTGGTTTTGATGAAAGGGAAGTCAAGGCGCCCTAAGAATGATTTTAAAGCCGGGTCGGCGCGAGCCCGTGTCCGGGGTTATGAGTACCTCCAACAAGAGCACGGCTCTCGCCGGAGTCGTGATTTCCGCCATCGTGATTGCAGCAGTGGCGTCGATCGGCTACTTCCAAGTCGAGGTGGCGCCCAAGGTGTTCACAACGCCGAGCACGTCCAGCACCCTAGCTTCAACCGGCCAACTCGTCAACGTGACCATTCCCAACGGGGCGGGTTCTCCCCCGTCCGGGTACACTCCGGGGGCAAAGACTCAGTATGGATTTGCGCCAGACACGATTACGGTGGTCATTGGCAAGAACAACACGATCAACTGGATCAACGAGGACATTGCTCCGCACACCGCGACGTCTGACACGGCTGGGGTCTTCGACACCGGTACCATAGCCCCGGGAGCGTCGGCCCAGGTCACTCTCACCTCGCCGGGGACATACACCTACCATTGCAGCTTCCACTCCTGGATGCAGGGAACGGTCATAGTCAAGAGCGGGTAGCCACTGTGACATCCTCCCACGACTGAAGGTCGTGGGCTTCCAGCCTCTGTTGCAAGGCGTATAGTTCCCGCTTCCTCGACTAGGCTTGCGCGTCCCGTTGTCGGGACGGGTAGAGGCCCAGTCTCCACGGGCTTGAGTTCGGGCATGTCCTGCCCTACCTGAGCGAGTCCTCGCTTCAGCACAATCCACGCAGCGTTGAAGTCGCGGTCCAACGTCCGGTTGCAACCCCTACAGTCGAAAGTGCGAATGCTGAGAGTCACTTGGTTCAGCGCGCCGCAGAAGCAACACTCCTGAGTGGAGTAGGCTGCCTGAACCTTGACCGTGAGCTTCCCTGCTCTGTTCGACTTGTATTCCGTGAACAGCCTTAGCTGGTTCCACGCAGCGTCGTTGATCGACTTCGCCAGTGCGTGGTTCCTGACCATGTTCCTGACCTTCAGGTCCTCGAAGGCGACCAGGTCGTGTTCCCGCACAAGCTTGGCGCTCAACTTGTGATTGAAGTCCCTGCGTTGTCGGGCGACCCTGGACGACTGAGCGGCAAGCAGCCTGCGCGCCCTGTCCCTGTTCCCAGAGACTTTCCGCGTCCTGGAGAAGTTCCGCTGGAGGCGCTTCAGCCGCCCCTCGGCCTTCCTGAGGAACTGTGGGTGCGGGGCCTTCACTCCGTCTGTAGTCGCTATCAGCGACTTCAGCCCAAGGTCTATCCCGACGGGCGAAAGGAATCCCTTCAATGGTTCTGGTATCTGCACGTCGTTCTCGTACACCAGCGAGGCGTACCATTCACCGTTCGGTTCCCTGACCACCGTGCAGGTCTTCAGCTTCTCGGAAGGCGGCATCCCTCTGTGGAACACGGCCTTGACGTTCCCAACCTTCGAGAGGAAGAGCCTTCTCCTGAGTATGTCGGGCTTCACTGACCCATTATATGCCTGGGGATACGTGAACGACCCCGATTGGGAGAACTTCTTGAACCTTGGATATCTGGCCCGGTGCTCGAAGAACGCTTCGAACGCTCTGTCCAATCGGTGAAGTATCTCCTGTCCTGCCTGCGAGTAGAGCTGCCCCAGTTGCGAATCGGCCCGCCTCTCGGCGGTCAGTATCCAGCACTGCTGGCTGTACGAGGTGGAGAGTCGTTTCTCCTCCCAGCGCCACTTCCTGTGGGCGAGGGCATCGTTCCACAGTTGCCGACCGGCTTCGACCATCCTCAGCAGCTTTCGCTCCTGCTTATGGCCAGGATACAGACGGAACCGGAACGCTGACTTCATGCCACCAAGTGATAGTACACATGGATTCCACTTAAGCACCAATGCGATTCATCCCACGGCTAAAGCCTGTGGGTACCCCCCGACCCCTCGAGTTACCAGACCTGCACAGTCGGCGGGATGGTGTCGAACAACTCGTCGGGGAGCAGGACCTTCAAGTACGGTTCCACAGTCGACTTCGTCAGCGCCCTGAAGGTCGTCCTGCCGGAGGAGGGCCTGAAGGCCATTGCTCCAATTCGGCTGGAGGAGGCTCTTCACGGGGACACTACCACCAGGAAGGTGGCGGGCCTCCTGGTCGAGAACAGACAGGACATCGAAGACGAGCGGCCTCGCGTCACAAAGAACTCCTCAGGGTACAGGCTCGAGAAGGTCGTCCATGATGGGCTCTTCGACCTCCCCAAGCTCTTCGCGGGCTCTGAAGGCACCCTGGGGGTGCTCACCGAGATGTCCCTCACGACCCTCCCGAAGCCGAAGTCGAGAGCTCTGCTGATCGTGGAGCCATCACTGGGAGAGCTCGACAGGCTCGTTTCGCTCCTGAGGAGGCATTCGCCGTCCGCTATTGAACTCGTTGACAAGTCGGTCTTCCGTCAGACTGGGAATGAAGAGCGGATCAAGAGGTTCTCCAGGACGGACGAGGAATACCTCGTGTTCTGCGAGCTGGACGGGAGCGGGGACGAGAAGGTCGCCCGTTCTCTGCAAGCGATCGCAGAGTCAGACGTATCGGGGTACGACCCACAGGTCCTGACCGACCCGGACGACGTCGTGACCGCGTGGGGGGTGAGGAACGATACGCTCACCCTCGCTACCGAGATCAGGGAGGGGAACAGGGTCCTGCTGCCAGGGGTGGAGGACCTTGTGGTGCCTCCCGAGAGCCTGGGAGGTCTCGTCAGGCTCCTGAAAGACCAGTTCGAAAGGAGGGGGCTGACGTACATCTCCTACGGGCACGCCGGGGACGCCAACCTGCACATGCGCCCTCTGCTGGACCCGACCTCATCGGCTGAAAGGAGGATTCTGGAGGAGATAATGGAGGAGTGCTTCGAGGCCGTCTGGAAGATGAGGGGCTCGATCACAGGCGAGCACGGGGACGGGATGCTCCGGGCGCGCTACGTCAGGAGGCAGTACCCGAAGACCTACGGGCTGATGAAGGAGATCAGGCAGGCTTATGACCCAAAGGGGCTGCTGAATCCCGGCGTCAAGATCGTCTAGGCGCCGCCGCTGCCCTGGCCAGCAGCCTAGCCACCCTGACCGGTTCCGGGAGAGAGCCCTGCAGGGTGAACAGGTCGATCACCTTCCGCGCCTCTGTCTCGGACACCCCGCTGGTCCGGACGAAGACCGCATGCCCGGAGCTCAGCGACACCTTCCTCCTGGGGCCGAGCATCCTGTAGGCTACGAGCTTCTCATCGGCCCGGTCAGGGAAGTGTCTCCTGATCGCGTCTTCGATGCCTGAGGTCTCCCTGTATGTTAGGCAGACGACCGGGAGCCCTGTCCTGCGCGCCAGGCCGTCCACGTCGAGTATGTTGTAGAGGCTCAGGATGCACCCTGAGACCATCAGGGCGTTGACGTCGTTGCGCCTTAGCCTCTTGTACAGCGAGGCGATCCTGGAGGTCGCGTCGTCCCCTCCCACAGAGGCCCTCCCCAGCGCGAGGCCGTCCACGACCAGGTCCCCCCGCATGACCACCCCGGCCAGCACCGACCACCTCTGGACTGGCTTGAAGCTCTCTGCAACCCCCAGGACCCGGATTCCGCGCTTGTTGAGGTGGAGGCGCATTGCCCCCTGCCTGGCGCTGCCACGACTTACCCTTTTAGGCACCGGCTCGGTCCCCACCCTGATGGCAAAGATCTACAGCCTCCCGAGGGGGGCGAGCGTGTTCGACGAACTCCTCCGCACCGCAAAGGAAGAGAAGCTGACGACCGCACGGGTCGAGGCAATTGGAGGGGTGAACGAGCTGACACTCGCCTATTTCAACCGGGAAGAGAGGCGTTACGAGGAGCACGCCTACAAGGAGTTTCTGGAAGTGGCAGGGATGCTCGGCAACATCACCCTCAAGGAAGGGCGACCGTTCCTCCACCTTCACGGCACCTTCGGCAGGAGAGACATGTCGGCTGTTGCTGGGCACGTGATTTCTGCCCGCGTCTTTCCGGTCATGGAGGTCGTGGTCACTCCGACGCAGAACACCGCTCTGCGTGGGTTAGACGAGGAGACCGGGCTGAACGTCATCTGCAAGATCGAGCCAGGACAGGGTACCCGGACTCAAGCGTGATGATATGAGCGAGGCTCAGTCAAATGCCTTCTCGTCATCTTGACCTCTACGTAACTCTGTGACATCACTGCCTCGCTTGCAAGCAGCTTTCGAGACTATAAAGAACTTTGGCGGAGGAGCCGGTCTCCTCAACGAGTCAATCGCATCTTCTGTTCGAGAGCAACCCAGGCTGGCCGATTCACCGTCTGGAGAGAGGGAGGTCCAAGATGGTGATGAGCCCAGGCCTCGCCCGGCCGACCCTCTCCACAGCGTGCACTGTCAGGGCCACAGTCGCCGAGTCCCCGAAGACCCCCTTCTCGAACCGCACCTTGACGTTGGGGTCCCCCTTGACCTCGACCACGTCGAAGTCAGCCGAGGTCATCGACATCTCCAGGTCGAGGCGTATCTGGCATGCCCCGGCCCGACCCTCGACAAACTGCCTGACCCCCATGACGTAGTCTTCGGACCCCAGGACCGGAAAGACCCCTTGTCTGACCCCTTCGAAGTCCCTCCCCAGCGAAAGCGCGATCAGTTGAGCCGACTCCAGAAGGCCCACATGCCCCAGAATGCCCTCGGAAAGTTCCTTGTCGAACTTGGCCTTCGTGAGCCCGACCCCGGTCTTGGATTGGAGCTGGCGTCTCCGTCGGCTCACGTCGACGCTGCGGACGACGTGGATGCTGGACGGGTTCTTCGAGGCAGAGGCGACAACCGCAGGGACCCAATCCATCACGAACCCAGGGTTCACCCCGACCCCGACCACAGTCACCCCTTTGTCCTTGGCCAGGGTGTCTAGGTCTCGGGCAGCCTCCACCCCAGCGAGCTCAGGGTAAGCCATCTCTTCTGAAGTTGTGACCACGTCCAACCCGCTGGTGACTGCGTAGGCGATGTCCTTCCCTATGTCGGCCATCCTCGACCTTGTGGAGAAGACGGCCACCTCCGCATCGCCGAGCCTGACCCCATCCATGGACGCCTGGACCACGGTTCCGAGCGGAAGCCCGGTAAGCTCAGCGACCGATCGCCCCGACTTTTCCGGGTCATTGTCGACGACACCAATGACTTCATGGTGCCTGTCGAGGAGGTACCTTAGGATCTCGGTGCCGATTGCCCCCAGGCCGCAGAGGACGACCCTGACCATCGGACCAGACGCTCTCCTGCCGTTTTATAATCGATACGGCTGTACTGCCGAAGTTTCATGCTGGCTGACCGCACCGAATCCGATGCTAGAACCGCGCAAGGCTCTCCGAATAGGTCTCAAGGTTCGTGAGGAAGTCCCTTAGTGCATGGACTGGGACGACAGCAGTACCTCGAACGTACCTAGGTCGCTCGTTTGACAGGATGAGTATCACGACAATCATTGGCTCGACGTCGCTCATCTTCCCTCTGAGCAGTGACGCCCTTCTCGTCTGCGCAGCGGCAGCTCTCGCAAGGGCCGACGTCCCTATCCCCTTAGTCCAGTGCTTGCAGTCGACGAGGAGAGCGACGGAGTCGGAACGTGCAAGGATGTCTATCTGAATCCTCGGCTGAGACAGGACCAAGTTCTCAGTGACCCTGTATGCCCACGCTCTCAGCAGAGCGGCGCAAAAGTGCTCGAAATCCGTCCAGTCCAGCAAGGCCGAGACTTGCCCGATGTCGGCCCCCGTCCTGCAGCTCACAATGGCCCTGAAGGCGCTGCTGCTCCGGGCGCTCGGAGCCACGCCCATGGATTCTCCAACCTCAGAAGCTATCTCAGCTAAATCAGAGTCTGCCAATCCATCACGAACATAGGCTGCGAGACGGGAGCCCGATTGATGATTCAGCAATCTCATTCAACGAGATTGGATGGTGGAATATTAAGCAACGCTTGAGAGGATTGGAGACGCGAGCGAGTCCCTGCTACTTCGCGAACCTAGACAGGGCCAGGTAGATCGCGAGCCCCTGGTCAGTCGCCCTGTAGAACCGCTCTCTGGAATCAGTCATGATTGGCTCGACGAGACCCCTCATCCGAAGCTCGGTCAGTGCACGACTGACATGGCTGACGTGCTTCCCTTCGAATCCCGCCAACTGGCTGGGAGTGCACGGTCCATTCACTAGGCGAGACAACAGCTTCTCACGGATTTCGCTGCTTGCGACGAATCGCACCGCAGCATTGCTGCTCACACCAAGTGCCCTAATATTTTGTGTTGCATCGGGTAAAATAAACGTTCTTCCTACCGCTAACCTACGAATCTTGAGGCTCCCTCGAGCTCCGAAATCGGCTGGTGCTCTGTCCCCGCCACATACGAGTCGAGGACCCTGACGTTGCTGGCTCCGGGATAAGCGCGCTCAAAGGCGGGAACCTGGGCGACCGCCGTGGCCGAATCGTGGAACCCGACAATGTAAGAGATTGCTATCCCGTTGCTCGCATTGTCGATTGAAATGAGGGTAATCTGTCCAGTCCTCACGACGCCCGTGAAGTTCTGGATGCCCAATGCGTAGTGATTTGTTGCGCCACCTACGATGTAAAGCATCTGCCTGATGTCCAAGCGTGATGCTATCGACACCGACGAGCCCGTCGCCGCTGCGAGGCAGCGAGTTATCGCCGTCTTAGCCGTGCCCTGTCCAGCTGAAAACGCGACCGCGCTGTCACCCGGGATCAGGGCCATCCAACCATACACCGGGGGGCTAGGGACGCTGTCGAGGACGTAGTAGAGCTTGGCACTGCCTTCGGTATAGTTCGTCCGCGCGGTTGACTGAACGGAGGCAGACAGGGTCAGATAGTCAGCTGGTTTCATGAAAGCGAAGTCGATCGAGTTATTCAGCCCATTCCCTTGGAGGACCACGCTCAAGAAGTAGTCCACCTGGGTGTTGTTCACTGTTGCCTTCGGATACCCCACCTGCAGTATGATGTTCTTGGGGGGGAGAGAGGAATTGGCAGCCCTAATCATCGAGAAGTTCTGAAAACTCATCTGCAGGGCGTCCTCGGGGACATACTTGGCCCAGACTGCGGTATACTGGGGGATATCGGTGGGAAGGTGACCGATTGGCGTCAACTGCTGGAAGCTGTACAACGCAGCCGTCGCCAGCACGAGCACAGCCATAGTGACGAAGAACGAGATGGCGACATACTTGGACCTCCGTCTCTTCTGCCGTTTCATCGAATCCTGAGCCCGTCGGGAACAGCTTTTATAAAAGTTGGAGCCACTTCTTCACTGAAAGATTGCACTGGGCATTAGAACTGGTTATCGACTCGGCTAAGGAAGCAGTGCTCTTCGGCGTCATCACAGGGGCGGTATCCCTCGCCGTAGCAGTCTTTCTAGGGGTCCCCTTCGGGGACGCGTTTGGTCTCATCCTGCTGCTCATAGGTACTGGGCTCATGCTGATAGGAGGGGCGCTCGAGTTCAGCAGCACGGCTTCTGCGAGGATTCTCGGGAGGCAGGTGCGACTCTTGTTCGGCAGGACTGTCGACAGATCACCAGAGTGGTCAAATGAAGACTACAAGAAGGCTCAGCAGGCTGCGGCGAGGTATTCGTTGACTGGGGTCATTCTCTTCCTTGCAGCGTTCACACTGGCGATCCTGACATAAGAAAAGAAGGGGAGGTCTCTAGCTGCGCTTTCTCATCGAAAGCGCGATTGCTATGAGACCCAGTATTACCGCTATTGCAAGTGCTGCGTATGCTATGTAGCTCAGTGTTGACAGCTGGCTGTTGAGGTTGTTGACGCTCGTGTTGATGCTATCGACCGTTCCGGTCAGCGTGCTGATGTCAGTCTTGGTGGCCGAGTTGGAACCTAGTGTGTTGAGGGAGTTCTGAGTCGATGACGACAGAGCGTTGATGGCCGCAGTAATCTTGGATGTCGTTGCGTTCAGCTGCGCACCCGAAGCGAGCAGCTTAACGACGTCGCCCAGAGTACCTATCTGCAGCTTGGTGATTGCACTGTATGAAAAGTCCGTCACGTTGGCCTTCCTGCCTGCCAAGCTGCCTATCGCGAGTGACTCGACGGTCGCCGGGTCATGCGCCAGGTTCGATGTGATCGTTGCTGATGTAAGGCCTGTCAGGAAGGTCCTGTACCAGACCGTGCCTGTCACCGTAGGCGTGTATGTCATGGTGTAGTACCCGCCAGTGTTTGTCAGTGTGAATAGGACCGGCGTCCACGTGGCGCCACTGTCCGTGCTCTGGTCAAGGGTCACAGCAATGCCGTTCCATGTTGGCGCTTTGGTCGGATCCAACGCGTACGAACCCGAGAGTGTGATAGAGTTGCCCAGAAGGAAGTTCGGTACGACCACCGTCGAACCGGGGATCGTTATTGTTGTCGTGGGCAGAGTGAATGAGCCTCCAGTCGACGGCGGAGCGACACCTGTCTGATACCCTGCCGCAGCCAAGAATGACTTGGCCATGGTCGGGTTGTATGGATCAGGGGCCGCGCCTGGCGCATAGAATGCAGGGAATCCGTCCATGTATTCTACCATGCCTGGTTTGGCTGTCGGTTGGAGAGTCTGAATTATGTAGCTTCTTGGAATCAGGTAGCTCAGTGCTTCCCTGACGTACAAGGCCGCCTTTGCAGCATTGGCTGGATTGGCCTGGCCCGCTGGCGTTGCGGTTCCAGTTCCCCAAACGGGGCTGTTCAGGTTCAGACCCAATTCCTGCCATAGGCCACCAGGCGGAGTAGTGACTGGGTGGACACCCCCTGCTGATTCAATTGTGGAGTAGTCCTGTGGGATAAACACGTAATTGTCGTCTAGGAAGTTGACTTGGTTGTTGCCGAAAGCTGCGAGGGCTGCGTCCTTCGCGCCACTGATTACCGTTATGTGGATCGTGTTGGCGTTGAACTCGCCCAGCGCTTCAAGTCCTGTCTTGTTCCAGTAGTTGTTGTTCTTAATGAAGGTCGCAGTACGGGTCGTCAGGTCGTAGCCTCTGTAGATGTACGGACCGTCACCGATGACGCCGTAGCCGTAAGCGAAGCTGCCGTTCCCGCCGTATACGGCCTTGTTCCAGGTGTAGGTGGTAGGCGTATTCTGGAGTGTGCTGAACCAGCTCGAAGCCCAGTTGGACACTGGAATCGAGTCAAGTATGTGCATTGGTAGAACCCCAGTGATCATCAGACCAGGGTTGGTGAACGCGTAGAAGCCTGGGAGGGTGAACTGGAATTCAGTTTGGTTGAGGGCCGTGAAGGAAGATGTCTGGTTGTAGGCAGCCGGAAGGGCACTCGCGCTCTTGTAGAGGGTACCGTTCCAGATGTATCTGGAAGTTCCATTCAGGAACGTGAACTTCGAACCAAGCCCGAAGTACAGCTGGTTGGTTCCAAGTCCGACGTAACCCGCGTCATTCAAGAGTTGTGCCATGTATGTGTAGACGAAGTCGTTTGAGGTTACGCTGGCGCTGTCCTGGAACGTGACTCCGGACCTGATGTTCACGGTCCAGTTCAGACCGTTGGGCGAAGACGTGATTGAATTCGCGATTCCGTTGTGGTAGAGGAAGTCTCTGGGGTCAAGGTAGACCGCACCGCCACCTTCCATTCCCATTGGCGAACCGTAAATCCACAGGTCGTAGACCGTGTTCGATGGAGCGTTCGGAAGCGGGTCGATCGCGTTGACGTCTGCGCTAAGGGCGACGTTGATTGTGTTGCCCTGAGTCAGCTTCCAGTGTTCGAAGTCAGCCTCGGACTGCTCTGCGTATACGCTCTGCTGATTCCAAGGATAGATGTAGCTCTTGAATGCGAACACGTTGGCGTTGTCAAGGATTACTAGGTACGGCCTTTGCTGCTGTACCATCGCAAAAATCTGTTTCGCAATGCTGGTTCTTGTGTTGGGGTCAAGCGTGTGGCTGTAGGTCTGAATCAGGTTGGTCACAGTCGCGTTGTTGAAGAACGCGTAGTTGTTCCCTATGTTGGGAACATCGTTGGGGCCAGCGTCCCGGTAGTTCGTGACGCTGCCGATGTCGGGTATGACCCCGGCGCTCCAGCCGATGAACACTCCGTCATAGCCACCCTGATCGTACAACTGACCACACGGACAATTGGACGGCCAGATCCTGTCGTCGAGCGCTCCGAAGCTCACGTAAACGACCTTTGCGTTGATTCCCACTGTCTGATATGAGTCGGCTATGATTGCAGCCCACTGCCTCCTCGCGGGATTGGTCGTAGGCGCGATCATAGTCATGTTGAAGAGAGGCGCCTGCTGAGCTTGAACGGTCTCGACCGGGAAGGATGAGAAGACCAGAACGAAAGCCAAGAGAGCTATTGAAAAGCCTGCAGCACTGTCCTTTAGGATGGAATAACCCATCTCTTTTTCGCGCTGTTTTGGTGCCTCAGGGCTATTTATGCATGTTTACCTAGGAGCTCTGCTACAGGAACTTCTCAGCATGGTGACAGGCTACCATATGCTCCATTTCGAGCTCCCTGAGGGGTGGCTCCTCGGCCTTGCATATGTCCGTGGCATAGGGGCATCTCGGGTGAAATCGGCAGCCCGAGGGCGGATTGACAGGGCTGGGGACATCTCCAGGAAGCACTATCCTTTGGGTCTTCCTAGCAGGGTCGGGGACAGGCACTGCGGAAAGTAGGGCAATCGTGTATGGGTTGAGTGGCTTTTGGAAAATCCTGTCAGTGGAGGCATGCTCGAAGACTTTGCCAAGGTACATCACAGCCACGTGCTGGCTGATCTGCCTGACCGAGCTCAAGTCGTGTGAGATGTACAGGAACGAAATCCCTGTCCTTCCCTGAAGCTCCTCCAGTAGCGTCAGAATCTGCGCTCGAATTGACACGTCAAGAGATGATACCGGCTCGTCTGCGACTATGAACTTGGGGTCAGTCGCCAGGGCCCTGGCAATCGAAATCCTCTGCCTTTGGCCTCCAGAGAACTCGTGTGGGTACCTCTCCGCGTGGTATTCTTCGAGCCCGACCATCTTGAGAAGAGAGTAAACCCTTTCTTTCCATTCGTTCCTCGGTATATGCCTGTGGATGATGAATGGTTCGCTGATTATGTCGTAGACCGTCATTCTTGGGTCGAGAGACCCGTAGGGGTTCTGGAACACCATCTGCATATTCCTGCGGAGGGCGCGCTTTTCCTCTGTTGACCCTTTTGCCAGTGTCTCGTAGACGTCCTCTCCGTCGAAGTAGACCTTTCCCGAGTCGCGCTGCTCGAGGTCAAGAACCACTTTGCCAAGGGTTGTCTTTCCGCATCCACTCTCCCCAACTAGACCCACGGTCTCGCCCTTGTTCACCGCGATGGACACACCATCAACTGCGTGAACATCCCCCACTTTCTTCCTGAGGAGAATGCCTCTTGCGTACACTGGGAAGTACTTCACAAGCGAATCGACCTTCAGCAGTTCTTCAGCCAATTACTTGTGAGTCACCTCCGGGCCAGGAGCGATTTCCTTCCAGTGGTGGCACGAAACGGACGAACCATCCGCCATCGTCTCCAAGGGCGGGACTTCGTCCGTGCAAATCTGGGTGGCGTAGGGGCATCTCGGGTGAAATCTGCAGCCCGAGGGCGGAGTGATCAGGTTTGGGATGTTCCCGGGTATGGGGACGAGTTGCCGACGCAGGTCCACTCTGGGGACCGCCTTCAGCAGCGCTGCCGTATACGGGTGCTTGGGGGAGGCAAAGACTCTGGCGGTGTCCGTAGACTCTGCCACCATGCCTGCATAAAGGACCACTACGTTCCGCGTCGTCTCTGCAATTATACCCATGTCGTGCGTGATCATGATGAGCGCCATCCCCAGCTCGCTCTGAAGCTGCTTGAGGAGCTCGAGAACTTGGGCTTGAATGGTGACATCTAGGTTGGTGGTCGGCTCGTCGGCAATCAGAAGCTCTGGCTGGCCAGCCAGAGCCCTCGCGATAGCGACCCTCTGCCTCATCCCCCCGCTGAGCTCGTGTGGGTATGCCCTCAGCCTCGTCTCCGGCTCGGATATCTTCACGATCTTCAGCAGTTCTAGTGCCCTATCGTTGGCGACCTCCTTGGACACTTCTCCGTGCGCCCGCACGACTTCTGACAGCTGCGAGCCCACGGTGTATAGCGGGTCTAGTGACGAGTTCGGGTCTTGTGAAACATATCCTATCTTGTATCCCCTCAGCTGTCTTACTTCTTCATCATTCATTTCAAGCAGGTTCTGTCCGCGGTAGACTATCTTGCCTGACACGATCTTGCCCGGTTTTACCACCACCCGCAGAATCGAGAGGGCGCTCACTGTCTTTCCGGACCCCGACTCCCCCACTAGGCCGAGAGAGCCTCCTTCTTCCAGGCTGAAGCTAATTCCGTCGACCGCCTTCACTACTCCAGCCTCTGTAAAGAAGTAGGTCTTCAGGTCCTCTACCCTCAGTAGCTCACCAGTCATTCCCGCGCGCCTACTCCCTTAGCCTCGGATTCAATGCGTCGGAAAGACCATCGCCCAGCAGGTTGAACCCAAGCACGCAGAAGACGACTGCAAGTCCGGGGAAGACGGTGACCCACCACGCAATCCTCGCCGTTACGAATCCTTCTTGGAGGAGCAGGCCCCACGTGGAGGTCAGGGGGTCGCCGAACCCTAGGAAGCTTATGACTACCTCTGTGAGTATGTTCCCTGCGATAGCTAGGCTCGCGAGCACTATGATTGGGGACAGTATGTTAGGGACGACGTGTCTGAAGAGTGTCCTCATGTTGCTGGCCCCCAATGCCTTGGAGGCTTGTACAAACTCCAGCTCGCGCATCCTTAGTATCTCTCCTCTAGCAACGTACGCAATACTCGGCCATCCAAATACCCCCAGTATCAGCATGATGAGTGTGAGGCCTAGGCCAGCGGCCACCAGGAGGACTGCGATGCGGGCGAAGAGCAGAATCAGGACCAGCACGGGTATCACGAGAAATACCTGAGTCAACCCAAGCAACAGGACCCCTGACATTCCCGTCCTGTAACCTGCGAAGGCGCCAACTCCGATTCCAATCACGACAGAGATGAGCGTTGCGCCCAGTCCGACGTACAAATCGTTGGCAGCGCCGTGCAGGATTTCGCTGTACACGTCAATTCCCGAAAGCTCGGTCCCCAGCGGATGCGCCCAATTCACAAATGGAGCGAGGTCTGTGCAGCCCGCATAGAGGCAAGGAAAGCTCCTCGCGGGGTACGGAGCGAAGTAAATCCCATATACTGCCATGAACAAGAAGAACCCGACAATCACCATTCCAGCTAGGCCCGACTTGTTCCTGCGAAAACGCCTCCACATGACGGCCCATTGACCCGCACCTCTTCTCTTCTGTGGTTCTTCCCGTCCGCTCATGAGAGTCTCACCCTAGGGTCGAGGTATGCATAACTGAGGTCGGTGATGAGGTTGAAGATTAGCGCCATGACTGTAATAACCATGGTGATGCCTTGGACCACAGGCAGGTCGAGGACCGATGCGGCGTTTACAAAAAAATAGCCGAGTCCTGGCCATGAGAATGTTGTTTCCAGCGCAGGCGCCCCTCCCAAAGAGATCCCGAGACCGACCCCCACCACAGTCACGATGGGGGTTATCGCATTCTTCAGAGCGTGCTTGTAGACCACGGTTCTCTCCTTGAGGCCGCTCGCTCTCCCGGCCAGGATGTAGTCCTGCTTGAGCACTTCAAGCATGTTGGCTCGAATCAACCTGACTATTGTAGCAAGCGACACGAAGGTCAAGACGGCGACAGGAAGGATTAGGTGCGCCAAGGCATCAAGAGCTTGGCTTCCCCACCAATACGGGGGGTAGGGCGAATATGCACCGGCCGATGGGAGCCAATGAAGGTACAGGGAGAAGACTATGATACCCATTATCCCGAGCCAGAAGGTCGGCATGGAGACACCGAAGATCGCGGTAGTTGTCACAGCGTAGTCTGTCTTTGAGTACTGCCTGAGGGCCGAGTAGATTCCGATGGGGATCCCAATCAGGAGGCTGAAAACCAAGGCTAGAACCTGAAGCTCGAGTGTGGTTCCCGTCCAAGCCCAGATATGAGCGCCTACGCTTCCTCCCTGCAATGATGTGCCCAGATTTCCCTGGACGAATTCGATTAACCAGTAGAAGTACCTGACATAGACCGGGTCGTTTACGTGGTAGAAGTCCTCGAGGGACTTCAGGATGGCTGGGTTGGGGTTCTTTATGCCTATCCTGATTAGCTGGATGGGGTTTCCTGCCGCGTTAGTTATCAGGAAGGTGATTATCGAAACTGCTAGGAAAACTGGTATCATGAACAGCAGTCTACGGACGATGTATCTCCAGAGACCGGCCATTCGGCAGCTTTAGGCCTAAATTTGGGCTATTAATCATTATTACCAAAGATAGCGTTCAAAAGCGGGAGTCCCGGACACGGCGGCCAATATTGAAGGCGAGTAGGTGGGTCAGGTTTTTCGAATTACTCCTGATAGTGGCACTAGTCTTCCTGGTTGCGACTCTTATTATGCCCGCGATCAAGACCCCTCAAGAGCTACTAGCGACTGGGCCCGTCAGACCGTATGGCAACTTCAACTACACAATCAGCGGCTACTACATCCCGCCAGTCAACGAGGGAGATGTGGTAAGGGTGTCCATAGCAAACTTTACGCCTTCCAGCGTCGAGATTTCCGTCTTCCCTACACAGGAAAGCACCATTGCCCCTGCGGGTCCCCCAATCTTTGAAGGAAGCCCCGTGGGTCGCAACTACACAAATGTTTTCTTGTCGACTCAGACTCAACCGTACGGGATATTCGTGACGTCGTACAACCGCACCGCTTACCTGCTTTCGGTTGAATCTTCGTGGTCACCGTTCTACAACCTACGCGAATACTTTGCACCCGCAATCTTCCTTGTGTTTGGAGCTGCCGTGGCTCTCTATTACTATATTCTCACTGCGCGAAAAGAAGCGCTCTTTGAAAAGGCCATTCAAGAGGCGAGGGAGAGTCCGACCGCTGGTGGGCGGACCATCAGATCATAATTCTAGGTTCACCGACGCTCTCCAGAAGGCAGATTCGGCAGGCCCACGGCGGACAGGAGCAGCGAACCCAGTCTGGTGGTAGGATCTAGCGGTCGCGTCTGCCATAGCGAGACCTAGTAGGGGTTGGAGTCGAAGGAGCCATGAACGAAGGATTCTTTTCCACTTCGAGGAAGCGACGCACCCTCAGGATTGTGATCCTTGGAGCGAGGTCGGTTGCGTTCTGAGGCCCTTGGACCTCCTCCCTCGGAGCGCCGTATACACGTAGACCAGGTTCAGCACCGCCAGAATCGCTGCCAGCAGTTGCACCCAATCAAGCGTTGGCGGACTCTGCAAGGGAAACGCCCTCCCGGACATCTGGAAGACATTCCAGAGAAGGGAGTAGGAATACGATGGCGTGAGGCCCTCTGAGGCGGCATACGATGCCCGCCACTGGAGGTTCTGCACTATGAAGTACAGGGCGCCCAACAGGACGAGGTCCACCACTGCGACCTTGTATCCGGTTCTCATGCGCGCAGGCGCCGCGGCGCCTGGATAAAACCTCTCCAAGCTCAAAGGTTTAATCCCCTCTCTCGTGGGAGGCCTCCAATGAAACTCCCACACGGGAGGACAACCGTCTTTCTTGTCGGTTTCGCAATCTTCCTCGTCCTGTTCGCCTTTGCGCTGGAGACCTACACGCGGAGGGTCACCGGAGTCAGTATGCTTCCGACCCTGGAAGAGGGGGACCTGGTCGTCATCGAGCAGACCACCATGGCGAGCGTAAATGTGGGGGACATCATAGTCTACGGGCCCCCATGTTCGGCGTCGGGCTTCTCGGTCATCCACAGGGTGGTCGGTTCCACGGACGGAGGGTTCGTCACGAAAGGGGACAACAACCCTGGAACAGACCTGACCGAGTCCATAGCCGTCTCGCCCATCACTCAGGGATGCATCGAGGGGAAGGTCGTTTTCGTAGTGCCGTATGTCGAGCGGCTGGCGTCTCTCCCTGACGGCCTGAATTACGTGCTAGCGGCGTTGATAATCCTCGCCGTAATCCTGTATGAGCTGTTTGGAGGACAGGAAGAGAAGGACGGTGGTGGAGAGCATGCGGGTCCCGCCTTATATACTGTTTAAATAGGCTATAAATAGCGCTCAGCCGAATTGCCACAGACAAAGGCTATCGTCAGTATCGAGAACGTTGTCGCTTCTGCGTCAATCAACCAGACGGTCGACCTGAACCTAATCACGAAGAACTTCGTCACAGTCGAGTATCACCCCGACCAGTTCCCCGGGCTGGTCTTCCGCCTAAGAAACCCGAAGACTGCGACCCTAATATTCAGCTCCGGGAAGATGGTCTGCACAGGGGCGAAATCCGAGGAGCAGGCGAGGAAGGCGGTCGAAGAGGTCGTCAGGCAGCTGAAGAAGGGGAAGATCCCCATCAAGAACGAAGCTGTGGTTGAGATTCAGAACATAGTCGCTTCCGCGAGCCTCGGCGGGAAGGTCCACCTGGAAGAAGCGGCGAGAGTCCTACCGAAGTCGATGTATGAGCCGGAACAGTTCCCAGGGCTGATCCACAGGATGGCGGACCCCAAGACTGTGATCCTGCTGTTCGCCTCAGGAAAGCTGGTCTGCACCGGGGCGAAGAAGGAGAGCGAAGTCTACCGGGCGGTGAACAACCTTCACGTGACCCTTGAGGAAAAGAACCTCATGGTCTACTGAAAGGCCCTACCTCTTCTCTTTCCGAATCTCGTCTCTTTTACCTAGCCGTCTAATTGGGGGAGATGAGTCAAGCCATTAGTTTCAGTGAGGTCCCCGTATTCACTCATTCGGATGGCGTATCAGGCTTTAACCTCTGATGTACTCCAAATGAACCATTAGATTGACCATGAGGACGGTGCACAGGACTATCCTTCTACAGACAGAAGCCACGTCGACCAAGAAGGCCGTCTTGGCAGATTTTGTTTCGAAGGCGACAAAATGTGCTAACTCGATGCTCTCAAAGGACACGCCTAAGAACCTCAAAGGACTCTGGGCCGAGATTGGCATCGACGCAAAGAGAACTACCGGATTCAACGTCCAAGTGATCTGTGATCTGGCGCGTTCAGTAGTGAAATCAAAGGGACGTCATTTCGATGCGGTCAGCGTCAAGTTCAATGTCCCTAGGAACTGCAAGACCTTCAAGACGAAGGAGTTCTTCTTCGTAGAACTTGGCCTTTATCCGAGAAGAAGAATTGACTTACCGATGAGGAAGAATCGCAATCTGGACAGATTCTTCGGGCTTCTGAGAAATGGATGGACTTGCAAGACCTTCGGTCTGACACCGTCACTTGAAATCGCGGCGTATTTGTCAAAAGAAGAGAGTGAGATTCGCCCCAAGCGAAACCTACTTGCCGTTGATGTGAACTCGCGGCATTTTGCCGTCAGTGTTGTCTCTCCAGAGGGAAGGATCTTCTACCAGACATACTTCGGCAAGCACATCTGGGTCACAAGGAAGCAAATCATGGCCAGAAGAAGTCTGCTTCAATCCCTGAATGACAATAGGAAGTTGGGACGTCTCAGGACCAAAGAACGCGACTTCGTCAGAACCAACCTCGGCCAGGTCGTCAGAGAGATAATCTCCATTGCGCGGCGTTTTGATGCTGACATTGGCATCGAGAAACTGAGGCGTTTCAGACCCAAGGGAAGGAAGTTCAACAGAGAGGTGATGCGAATTCCTTTCTACGTGTTTAGACGCCTCCTTGAAGCTCGTTGCTTCGACAACGGTATCGCACTGATCACTGTGAATCCTTGGCACACGTCCAAGTGGTGTATCCGCTGCGGTGCAGTGGGTGAAGGTCATAGTGCCAACTATTCCGTGTTCAGGTGCATGAAGTGCGGCCTAACCATGAACGCCGACAGGAAGGCGAGCGTGGCCATTGCCGTCAAAGCCCTGCTGGAGCGGAACAAATCTCCAAACAAGAAAACGTTCCAGATTTCCGGCAGGAGAGTGCCCGTAATGGCGCTCGTTGGGTCGGATGAAGTCCCCGCTAGAAGCGTGGCGGTGCCTCTGGCAGCGGCGGCAGACGAAAGCCCACGACCCCTGTCGTGAGCACATTACGGTCTACTAGGCCGTCCCTCCACCGCTCTTGATATCGACTTCAGGTTATCCTTCGTTATCAGTTCCATCGAATGGAGCGTGTCTGCTAGCTCCATCATGTCCGTCACACAGTGGAGGGTGATCCCCTTCTTGCTCAGCTTCTCCCTGGCACCTTCGAGCCGGTCGATCAGGACTAGCGCGTGGGTCACCTCTCCCCCCTCCTGTTCGATTGCCCTCGCGGTGGAAAGAATCGTCCTCCCCGAAGTCGCCAGGTCGTCAAGAATAACCACGTTCCAGCCGGGCCTTACCTCCCCCTCCACCACTCTATCAGCGGGCTGCCTGGTGACGCGTGTGTACGCGAGGGGCTTTCCGACCGAGATCGCTACCGGGGCGGCTATCGTCAGCCCGGTTATTGGGACCCCGCAGATGGCGTTCGCCCTTGGCGTTTTGGAAGAGTAGAGCGAGGTCATGGCGTCTACCACCAGCTTGTACACTCCAGGGTAACCCGGGAGGCCCCTGAGGTTGACGTAGTACGAGCTTTCGGAGCCGTCAGCGAGCGTGAAGGTCCCGAACTGGAGGGCGCCTGTCTTGATCAACCCCTCGGCAAGGGCACGGACCTGATGACTGCGCTTCCGCCAGGCCATGATTGATGGGCCGGGATTCGAACTTATTAAACAACCTTCAGCCTCACTTGGCGTTTGCCCGAAGTTTGGGTTCCGTACGGCTCGGTCGAGACCCTCATCACCATCCAGGCCGAGAACCTTGGGACAATCGTTGAGCCAGCTCCTGAGAAAATCACAGGAGACGCCGGCCGTTTCGCAGAATTTGTGAAGAGGGGGTCCGTCATCTACGTCTGCGACTTGAGACCCCCCTCGATCGAGCTTCTCCGAGACGTCATCGGCTCACTGGGCGAAACCGAACTGCCGAAGGTGGCTGGGGCAGAGCCCAAGAAGGTCGAGGCCGCAATCCCCGAGCTCAAGGGGAAGGTAGTCCAAGCCCCCCGGGCCATGAAATCAGAGGGAGGAGATCCACAACTCCCAGCAGAGATGCTCGCTGAAGGGCACAAGGTGTTCATGGGAACTGCCCTTCCCGACCCACTCTTCGGAATCATCGACGCGAAGGTGCAGGCCTGCCTTAACTGGGCCCCAAGCACAATGAAGGCTGCGGCAGGCAAGAGGAGGGACTTCGAGCCTGCGCCGTTCGAGAGGAGCGGGGCCTACGAGGTAGCCAGGGAGTTGACAGAGGGGGTCAAAGATGCGAGCTTCCTGACTGCGATACCACGGGGCGGAAGGGTCCGGTCTGTCCTCGAAGACGCTCCCTTCGACGCGATAAGGAAAGGGTTCTTCGAATCGACCCTTCCACAGACGAGGGGGATCATAGTCGGGGCTGGAGGGAGGGGGTACGACGACACGTTCTCGGCTGCGCTCCGTTCGGTCTGGAACGTTCTGCCCGGGGTGAGGAAGTCAGGGGTGGTCGTGATGCTCGCGGAGTGTTCCGACGGTTTGGGTTCGCCTGCTCTGGAGATGCTGGTTTCAGGGAGGATTTCGGGGGAGGGGGACAGAAGGAGAGAGAGATACGTCGACGGGCTCGAAGAAATCTACTACCTGAGCAAGCTCAAGGAGGAGTTCGACGTCATGCTGCTTTCTGGGCTGCCAGAATTCTTTGCCAGGAACAAGCTAGGTCTGACAACCGCCAAAGGTTCGGGCGAAGCTGTGGGGAGGCTCCTGAACAAGCTCGGAAGGACGGCCAAGGTGAACGTGGTCCCCCGCGCGACAGAGTGCCGGATCATTTCATCCTAGAGGGAACGTAAGCAGGTTCTGCGGGATCGGGAGCGACAGGAATGCTAGCAGTAGCCCCGCCAGGATGATTCCCTTTCTCGCCCTCGACACCCCGGACACGTCGTCGCAGAGCTGCAGGTTGAGCGGCCTCCCGGCCATCAGGAGGACGACCACGGCGAGCGCCCAGTAGTTCGGTGTGTCGAACGCTATCAGCGCAAGGACGGACAGATACGTAGCCGCGCGGGACATCCTGCTCCCGAAGGCGGCAGAGAAGAGGTACCCTCCGTCGAGGTGCGCCATCGGAAGGAGGCTGACGAATGTCAGTAGGAAGCCGACCGTCGCTGCGTCCCCGACGGGTGAAATCTTGGTGAACCCAGGGACGACCGCAGAGGTGAAAGGGGCGAATGCTGAGTCGATGAGGTATTGGAAGACGCTGGGATTGATCTGGCTCACCGAAATGAAGGAGTTGACAACCTGGGGGCCCTGCAGCGGCAGGGTCGACTGGACCGAAGTGAATTCCCCTGCCGCGTAGAGGACCAGGGTGGCGAGGAGGGCGGCGAGAGGCCCTGCGAGCATTATGTCGAAAATCTGGTCCCTGTTGACCGCCGGGGCGCGCTGCGGGGATAGTATCCCCAGAGCAGGGAGGAAGTAGGTCACGGTCGGGACCCCGGGGATGACGTACGGGGTGGGCGGGACCGCCTTCTTCCGGCTGGAGACGTACCTGTGACCGATTTCGTGCGCAGAGAGGATGGCGACTATGCATGCCGCGTACGAGCCGAAGGCGGCGTACCAAGGGACCCCGGGGGCGAGACTGGCGTAGATCTCCCCCTCCAACAGCCCGAAGGCGACCAGTGAGGCAACGGTGAACAGCGCCATGATGACTGGAATCATCGACTTCTGCGACCGGGGAGGCTGGGTCTTCCTGACGAAGAGGACGCAGTCGTCGGCTTCCCCTGTAAGCCACGGAGTCAGGCCCTGGGCGGACAGCTCACTGTGCAGCTCCTCGAAGGCCTTCTTCGAGCCCGCTTCATACGCGACTTTGTACTCCACTTCGCCGTCCGGGAGCTGAAAGGTGTCCTTGACTGTGAACCTCGACCTCACGATGGCGTCCAAGTCACGGGGGGGAGTCGACATTCAGCACGAGGCCGAACACCATCCGGTAATAAGTTATGGCCGAGAGGGCAAGAGTTTATCAGAGGTGCGAAACGGCGGAAGAGCGAGTTTGCAGAAGGCGATAGTCGCACGCATCGGTGACTACGAGATCAGACGCTGCGACCGCGACGACATCGAGCAGGTGATGAAGATAAACGAGAAGACCCTCCCCGAGCACTACTCGGACTACTTCTATTACGAAATCCTCTCCGAGTTCCCTGAGACTTTCCTTGTCGCTGAGCTGGCCGGAGAGGTGGTGGGATACGTCATGTGCAGGATCGAATACGGCTTCTCTCACCTGAAGAGACTCGGCCTTGCGAGGAAAGGGCACGTGATCTCGATAGCGGTCCTGGATGAGCACAGAGGAAAGGGGATAGGGACGAGCCTCATGACGAGTGTGCATGGCGAAATCGCCAAGAAAGGGGGGACAGAGTGCTATCTGGAGGTCCGGGTCTCCAACCAAGGGGCAGCGCGACTTTACGAGAAGTTGGGCTATAGGCAGACTGGGAGGCTGGAGGCATACTACAAAGACGGGGAACCCGCCCTCCTGATGGCCACCCCGTTCGGGCGTTGAGTCTCAGCGCCGGATTCCGGGCGACCGCTGAGACCCTTGAGCGGACCAAGGGGACAGCCAGCAAGAAGGAGAAGGTCGGAATACTCGCAGAGTACCTTTCTGGCCTAGGAGAAGAGGACGTCGAGTTCGCCGCCCGGCTCATAGCAGGGAGGGCCTCCGAACGAGGGAGCAGGGAGGAAGCCCAGGTGGGCTATTCCACCCTTCTGGACGTATTGAAGGAAGTCTGCGGGGTGTCCTCTGAAAAGGTCTCAAAGGTCTACCTGCGGCACGGCGACCTCGGCGAGGTTGCCGAAGAGCTGCTCAGCGCCAAGGTGGTCCAGGGGCTCTTCCAGGAGCCGTTGACTCTCGCCGACCTAAGGGACGCCTTCGAAAGACTTCGGGGCGCGAAGGGGAAGGGGTCTGCCGCTTCGAGGCGTGCCCTGGTGAGGTCACTGCTGCTGAGGGCATCACCGGTCGAAGGCAAATACATCGTGAAGGTCCTCACCGGGGAGATGAGGATCGGCGCAGTGCAGGGGCTCCTCGAAGAGGCCATCTCCGCAGCTTTCTCTGTCCCCCGTCAGGAAGCTGCCAGAGCCCACATGCTGATCGGCGATGTCGGTCTGCTGGCCAGGGAGGCGGCGAAGGGGACCCTCGATGGGGTGAGGATACGACAGTTCCGCCCCGTGAACTTCATGCTGGCGGAACCTCTGGCGACCGCGGCCGAGGTCGCGGAGCACTTTGGCAAGGAGGTCTTCGCGGAGTTCAAGTACGACGGTGTCCGCGCACAGGTCCACAAGCTCGGCCGTGAAGTGAGGATCTACTCCCGCAGGCTGGAGGATATCACGTCGGGGTTCCCAGAGATATCGAAACAAGCAGTCTCGCTGGAAGGGGATTTCATCCTGGACGGGGAGATGGTCCCCTTCTCGGCGGGCAGGCCACTGCCCTTCCAGCTCCTGCAGAGAAGGCTCAGACGGGTGGAGGATTTCGAAGAGGCAGCCCGGAACGCTCCGGTGGTCTATTTCGCATTCGACATTCTCCTGATGGGGGACGAGGAGGAGTACCGGGAACCGCTTTCGAAAAGGAGAAGGGTGCTCGAGAAGGCGATCCGGGGCTCGGAGATAAGGCCGGCCCAGTCGGACAGGGTACGGACAGAAAGCGACATCTCCGCACTGTTCACTAGGAGCAGGGAGCTCGGGTACGAGGGGCTCGTCGTCAAGGACCCGGACAGCGTCTACACAATGGGGAAGAGAGGGGCAGGGTGGGTCAAGCTGAAGGAGGAGCTGGACACGCTCGATGCCGTGATTGTGGCCGCCGAATACGGTCACGGCAAGAGGGCGGGGGTGATCTCGGACTACACCTTCGCTGTCAGGGACGGGGATGAGCTCAGGACCATCGGGAAGGCGTACAGCGGGCTCACGGACGAGGAAATCGAGGGGATGACGAGACGCCTGAAGGAGATAACGGTCAAGGACCATGGTTACAGGCGCACAGTGAGACCGGAGGTTGTCGTCGAGGTAGCCTTCGACAGCATCCAGAGGAGCGACAGGCACGACAGCGGGTACGCGTTAAGGTTCCCAAGGATCAAGCGCATCAGGACCGACAAGTCCGCGGCCGACATCGACACCCTCGACCGAGTCGTGTCGATCTTCAACGGCCAGAGGCTGAAGGTGGGCGAGCGCTAGAAGAGATGCCTTATAGACGCCGGGAGCCGTTCACTAGCGTTTGCTGGCTCAGCTCCTCGTGGCCGTCTCCTTCGCGCTGGCGTCGTATCAGGACGTGAAAGAAAGGGCGGTCCACGACCTCACCTGGGTTCCCGCGCTGGTGGGCGCTGCCTACATCATCTTCAGGGCTTACCCCAATCTGGAGCTGCCTATCCTGAAGTTAGGACTGGTCGGGGGGGTGGCCCTCGCTTTCACTCTGGCAGGGGGGATCGGGCAGGCCGACGCGATTGCGATGGCTCTGATCGGTGCCGACCCGTATCCTCTGTCACCGATTCTGCCCCTCCTCGGAGCCGCAATCGTAGCCATGGCGCACATCGGATACGAGTTCGCTGTAGGGAACGCGAGGGGGACCAAGACAATACCGATGGAGAAGTTCCTCAGCGAACAGAGGTGGATACCGAAGGCGATAGTCTCCGACGGTGCGCGGACGGAGGTGAGCAGGGACGTAAACGTGGCGAGGGAGGAGGTCGAGGCGAGCAGCAAGGCTGGTGCGTCAGTCGAGGTGAGTTATGGTGTCCCGACGGTGGCTTACCTTGGGATCGGCTATCTAGCGTTCATTGTGTACCTGCTCGTCTTCAACCAGGCCGCGTTCTTCTCTCTGCCGTAGGGCGTCTTCCCAAAGTAGGGTATATCTAGCCCACGAAGGGCGGAGGAGCGACTTGGTCTTCGTCGTCATCGAGGGTTTCTCAGGGACAGGGAAGACCTCGCTCGCGAAGGCGCTCGAGAGGCGCGGTTGGCTGCGGCTCGCAGAGTCGGCCCACGTCGTGCCGAAGAGAGTGCCAGTAGCTGAGAGGGCAGACACCTACGCTGACTACAGCCTCCTGGGAGCCACAATGGTCTACAGTTCGGTCATAGCCAAGCTGCGGGACAAGCGAAGGATCGTCTCTGAAGGATACCTGCTCTCCGACCTGGCGTACGCAAGGATAAGGTACGACCTGAGGAAGAGCGACGCGTTCCCAGGGATGCTCGCTGCCTGCAAGGACATGCTCAGGAACGAGAGGCTGAGGCCCGACCTTTACATCCTGCTTGAGGCTGAAAACGTGACAATTGACCAGAGGCAGCAGAGAAAGAACCAGAGGGAGAGGAACCTGACTGAGTTCTTCAGGACCAGGTATTATTCTGCGATAGCAGAAATCCACGAGAAACTCGGGGAGGACAGGATTGCCAGGGTCCGGACGGACTCAGACCTGAACGTGACCCTGAAGGCGATTCTAGATGCACTCAAGAAACGAAACGTGATCTAGACTTGCGCAAGAGGGGAGCGGAGTGGAAGAGGGTCCTCCTCGACGCGTCGGCGCAGGCCATGCGGGCCACCGAAAGGCTCCGTTCGGCCGAGTCTAGGAAGAAGGTAGTCGGCACAGGAGCTTCGGGGGACGAGACCCTGCTTGCAGACAAGAAAGCGGAGGAGGCTTTGATCGCCTCGCTTTCCAGGGTCGAGGGGCTAAGGATCCTCAGCGAGGAGGCCGGGGAGGTGGGGGACAGGAGGGCGGACCTTCTGGCAGTCCTGGACCCGCTCGACGGGTCTTCCAATTTCAAGCGAGGCATTCCCTTCTACTGCACTTCTATCGCCATAGTGAAAGGGGAAAGGCTCGAGGACGTTCGATTCGCACTCGTCAGGAACCTCGTCACCGGTGAAGTCTACTTTGCGGAGAAGGGGAAAGGGGCTACAAAGGACGGACGCAGGATAGGGACTTCTGCCACAAAGAAGGTCGCTGAAGCAGTGGTCGGGGTCGACATCAGCAGGACGACCGGAGGGACGATAGCGAGGCTCACACCCCTGATCACGACAGCCAGGCGGCAGGTCCACTACGGAGCCAACGCTCTGGAACTGTGCTTCGTCGCCGAGGGGAGGACAGATGCGTTCGTCGACGTGAGGAACCGCATGAGGGTTGTCGATTTCGCTGGCGCCTACCTGATTGCGAAGGAGGCAGGGGCGACAGTGACCTCACAGGCAGGGTCGGACGTGGACCCGGACCTGGACATGAAATCGAGGTTCAGTTTCGTCGCATCGGCGAACACTACCCTCCATGGGGCCATATTGGACCTCCTCAGCGGCCGAGTCTAGCCTGCCTTCTCGGTCAGGCCCCCATAGACCCCCAGCCATTTCTCGGCCACGACCTCGGGCCTGTGCTCCTCTGGGAGGCCCTCGTAGACCCTCCCGGACCAGTCGACCGCCTTGCATCCGCAGGCGAGAGCCTCGAGCGCCGCTTTGCCAAGAGACTCGACCGGAGCAGCGAAGCCCGGGGGCCGTCTCATATCAATGAAGTACTCGAACCGGGAGAGCAATCCGGGCATGTCCTTGTGCAGAACGCTCCCCCTGTCCACGAACTTGAGGGTGAGGGACAATTCCTTCGCCTTCTTCTCCGCCGCCTCGTCCATGCCGTACCTTATCGACAGCGCAGAACGCGGGGCCCTTGCGTTTTCCACGGAGTGGAAGAGGTCCGTGTCCACAGGGTTCGGAACGTGAACGGCACTGCTCGGCGCCCCCCGAGACAGATTGGGAGTGGAGTAAGCGATGAAGTCGGCACTCTGCCACCTGGCTCTCTTCTCCTCCCATCTTCCCAGGACGTCGGTGCCGTGGTAATGCATGACTATGGGCTTGCCTCCATAAATCCGCTTGACCCAGGGCAGTATCCTGTCAAGGGAGTGGACGTGAACGAGGTCGTATTCCCTCGCGGCCGCCAGCGCCCGGAGTGTGAAGTGGGCAGGGCCGTCCTTGTACCGCTTTCCGTAGGTGGTAAGGCACATCGGGTCGGCCGCCTCTCTGGCGATGACTTCGCTTCGCGTGCCACCCGACCTGTCACAGAACTTCGCTATGACGCTGGCCACCCCTGCCGTGTTCCAGACGTGGAGAACCTTCAAGATTCTTGGGGACGCGCCGCCGGGCCGGGCTTAAATAACTTGCAGCCAAACGTGGACAAGGACAGACCATCGCATTCGGGGTCGGGCGTTCGGCCGGTCCCTGGCGAGGAAGGCGCGGCAGGATTTACCTATGCAGGTCGAGGACTGCCTAGGGGGCAGGCGGTCGTCCTATGAAGTTCCTGTAGAATGCCCCTGCGAGTCTTCGGGTCCGGGCATCTATCGCGAGGAGGAGACCGAAGTATACTCCAGTCCCTGCTGTCACGATGACCGCCACCCGCTCGGCGTCCACAAGCCTGTCTGCCGCGCCAGTTGGGAATATCCCCGACAGGAGGTAGACAACCGCTACCATTACCAGAGATGCCAGCAGATACCTTGCCAGCGAGGGAGGGAGGGTGAGCCTCGCCACCCCCTTCAACCTGCGCAGCTTGACGACCAGCGCCACCAAGAGGAGGCCGAGCTGCGAGGCCGCCCACAGGGCGACTACGGTCGATATCGAGAGGCCCGACGCTCGGCCGAGGCCGACGCTCAGAATGACGGACACGATGTAGGCGACTGCGTAGCCCAGATTGACAATCGACACGAAGAAGAAATGGCTCTTCAGATACGACCTGTAACCCATGCCCGCACCCGTATCTGCCCTCTCCTTCCCGATCAGGATGTTATCAAGGACTGCCGCGATAGCAGTGACGAGTCCCACACCCCCGAGGATTCCCAGGGCCAGGGAGACGTCGCTGCCCGATGCGACATACGCACTGGAAAGGACAGAAAGGAGGCGAGGAGCCAGGACCGCGGCCCCGGCGGCCATCGGGATCCCGAACATCAGAACGAAGTCGATGGTGGCGTTCGGTACGTCATCCGACCGTCCCCGGAGGAGCAGTGGGTAAAGGGCCAATGAAAGAAACGCGGCGTACGAGACGAGAGTTCCGACTTGGAACGCAGCCTGATAGTAGCCTGTCACGAGGGTGCTGCCAGTGACGGCAGCGGCTGCGACTGTGTCGCCTAGCGCGACAGTCCCCCCTATGGTGTAGAACGCAGGGACCCAGGAGTTGGAGAGCCACCTCTTCCCGACGTCAAAGGCGGGATGGTCTGTCAGAGCCCCCCTGACCAGGACCGTGGTGACGACTGCCTGAACAAGGGACGATGCGAGCAAAGCCAGGATGGCGCCTTGGATCTCGAGCCTGAAGATGAAGAAAGCGGGGTAGGCGACGGCGAGCTTCCCGGCTTCGGAGAAGAGCAGCGAATATCCTAGGGCCTCTGGCCTATATCCGGCGGCAACCGCGTTCGCTGCCTGGTTCCAGTAGGCCATCGGCACCATCAGTATAGCCAGAATGAACGGGCTGAAGCTCGCGTTGAACCGGGTGTAGCTGAACGCAGTGAACAGGAAAAAGGCCGCCACCCCTCCGCTGCTCAGTGCCAAGTTCAGGAGGATCGCTGTCTTCCCCAGTAGATTGCCTCGCGCAACCTCCCTGGTGGCCCAGAACCCCAGCCAGCCTGCGGGGTATGAGGCGAAGGCTACGAGACTCAGGATTACCTCCCAGAGACCGAACCGCTGGGGTGCGAGCCAGCCGGTCACCATGATGAGGAAAAGCATCCCCGTGAAGATGCTTAGGACCTTGGAGCCGAAAACGACCAGGCCGGTCCTGTGAAGGCGAATCGTGCTCTCCAAGTCGGCTATCGTCTCTCGAACCGGGAGGGCCCAGAGCGGTCTTCTTGTCGCATCGAGGGTCCAGGGACTTCGAGACCCGAACTTAAGTGTGAACCAGACCCCTGCAGCCCGCAGGCCTCGGTCTCGCTACTTTCTTGCTTCGGGTTCGGGCTTCGATTCGGCCTTGAGTTCTGCGGAGACTTCCGGTATGTCTGTGATGGGCTCCGGCGGCGGAGTGGTGGCCATCGTGTACCCTATCCACGCAAGGATTCCGAGGAGGAGGGCAACGGCCAGGAATGCTGTGACCTGAATCGTTATCTGCCAGGCGAACCAGAGGAGCGCAGCGTAGAGGATGATCCCGATTATGCTGCCCCCGAAAATCGCACCGCCGATTGCTCGGTCGTTTGCCAATTGAATCTCAGCAGCCGTCGCGGGCAGCAGATATAACGATTGTGGGGCCAATCGCGAATACCCGAAGCTTGTGCGAGGAATCAACCAGAGCATCAGGTGCCCTTCATCGTCCAGGGAGACAGACCCGCCAGGAGGGAAGGAACAGCCCACACTTGTCTACAGGAAGGCCCCCTTCAGCCTGACAGCGGCGTAACGCCTCACGAACGCCTTGAGTCCCTCGTCCTCGATCAACATGCTCCTCAGGGGCGCCGGGTCGAGCTTTGCAGACAGGTAGCCTGCGGCCATAGCCACGCTCCCGGCCCTGCTCTGAGTGCCTCTCCTTGCCCAGACCAGATTGATTGCTAAGCGCAAGAAGACGAAGTAGCTTGGGAACCCTAGGCTGTACATCCCTCTCCCCCACCCGGACAGGTTCCTTGGGCTGTACGGTCTGAGGTGCACGTAGGTGGCGTCCCCGAAGAACTTGACCGCGTATCCCGATTGCATCGCCTTGTAGATTAGCCACGCCTCCCAGCCGTAGGCTACCGGATACCGGCCGCCCAGCCGCATCATGAAGTCCATTCTGACAAATCTTCCAGCCCCGGGGGGCATCTGATTGGATTTCGACCCGGTCCATGAGCCTGCGGCGACTGCTATTCTCGGTTCAGCGGTCATGCGTGCGATTATCGTGGAGGCGTAGTCCACGGCGAGCTTGTTGTCGTCCCCAGACACCATCATGAACCGCGGGGAACCTAACCTGTCCCGGAGCCCCTCAGCGAAACTCAGTCCTAGGTTCAGAAGGGCCGGGACCCTCCTGATGTCTCTACTGTGGGAGGGGTTCCTGACGACGAACAGATTGGCATGGTCCGCAGCCATCCTTCTTAGCAGCTCAGGGGTGCCGTCGGTCGAACCGTCGTCAACCACGACCACGAAGCTTGGTTGGAGCTCCTGATTCAGGATCGATTCTAGAGTCTCCCTCACTGTGCCTGCTCCGTCCTTGGTCACCAGGCAGACCCAATAATCGCGCCCAGCCGCTTTCATTTGTTCACAGAGTCCAGTTCCGGGGCCGCTTGGTTCGGATAAAAAGACATTCTGAGGTTGCAGTGAACCTCAGTCGGAACCAAAGACAGACCTGGCTATGGACCAGACCCCACGGGTAGACAGGTAGACGCCTGGGAATCCGGCCTTGCGGACGCCCCCCGCTACGTCCCTGGCCAGGGCCAGGAGTGCCTCCTCTCCCTCCGCAGCCTTCGCGTAGACGGACATCGGGAGGGACCAGCCGAAGTACTTGGAGCGCTCAACCACGTCCGTCCTGTCCCGGAACGGGAAGACGCCGGGGAGGACCTTGTCCTTCAGCCCGACGGACTGGATGAGAGCGCTGTGCATGGCAAGGCTCTCCGCAGGGTCGGTGGTGGGGGGCTGGGCGAGCAGCAGGTCGGCACCTGCCTCGAGGCGTTCGTCTGTAATGCGCACCCCCTCGGCATTCTTGAGAGATTCGAGGTCGACAGGGGCGAGAAGCCTGGCCTGGACCCCCACTCGCTCTGCTACTGCGCGGGCCTCCGATATGACCTCGGCGAGGCCGCGAAAGTCGTGGACATTCTTGGCGGCCGCGTCGGATGGATAGTTGTCCCCCCAGGCGAGCATGATGTTGCTCAGACCGAGGCTGTAGGCGGTGAGAATGTCGGAGAGGACCCGTGGGCGGTTCGAGTCCCTGGCGACTATCACCGGGGCCGCCTTGACCCCTGCCCCCTTCTCCAGCAGGGCAGCGGCTTCGACCGTCGAGAGCTTCAGGGTCTTGGGATTCTTGATGTCTGCGACCAAGACGATGTCACAGAGCTCCTTGATCCGCTTGACCCCCGAGACGAATCGCTCAACGCGCTCATTCATGTCGACCGGAGTCGGATCGTCTGGGGAGAGGAGGGGCGGGAAGACTTCAACGACGCGTAGAAACCCCAAAGTGGCCTGTCGGTCCCGCGTGCTGCTACTAAACGGTTCTCATTGAGAGATTGCGGTCTGACTGGGTTTCCGGCTGAAGACCATCTTCGAACGAAATCGTGGGCTTACGCTCTGTTCTTTCCACGGGGACTGACAATCAGGAGAGGGGTCTGTTCTGTCTCCCGCTTCGCTTCCCAAGCCTCCAGCTCTTCGAAATCAGTTTCAGCGCAGTCGCACACAAGAATGTCGGAATGCGCTCGTTGTTCATAAGGGTTGCTCGAGAATCTGAACAAAGAGTTGGCGCAGGAAGAGGAGCGGGCAAGTAAGGGCGGGATGTCTGATGGAAAACACCGACAGCACAAGAGGCGGACGATTGAAGACGCGAAGAGGTGGGAGGAGAAGTACAGGACTGGTGAATCTATCCTGAGGATTGCAAAGGACGAAGGGACGGACCCAAAGCTGGTTAGCACTTGGCTACACAGACTTGGTATTGAAGTCAAACAAGGCCAACACTTGGTCCCCCAACCTCCCCTGAAATACAGTAGCGAATCCATCGAACTAGTCAGCCAAGGTGCGGAATCAGTCTTAGACTATCTGAACAGGAGAATCTGGGGCATCGGTTCGAGCCGCCACGGCCGTCAGCAACTAAACTCCTTTTGCAGATTCATCCAGATGCATTCGCAAGGAAAGGGCGTGGAGGCTATTGCGAAGGCCGTGGGAGTGCACAGAACCTCGGTCACAGAGTGGCGCGAGGCCACCGACCAACCCTATCTGGTCAAAGCTGTCAACGCGACCATCAACGCGCAGGTGAAACCCGGATGGAAACTGCTTCCTTTGCACATTCGGTCAGGTGGTAACGTGCAGACAGATTGGATAACTGTACCAGAAGTGATTGCTTCGTTTGATCAAATTGAAGACACAATTAATCAGCTTGTACCACACGCGAGGATGGAATCAAGGGCTCCGTCATTCGGCTTGAATCCCGAACAAACCAAGATGATGAGACCAGAACTATTCGCGTACTTGCTCGGGGTTCTTGTCGGGGATGCGGGAAAGTTAGGGGGGCAACAAACGAGATTCGCATCGATGGATTTGGACCTCCAACTATCTCAGAAAGAGTCGTCGAACGAGAGGTTCGGAGAGTTTGTCGCCCTCGTGTTGAACACGTTAGGCCTCAAGATGGAAAGGATAGCCGACAAGCAACCCACGGGCGACACCGCTTTGGCCGAAGAGCCCACCGCAGCCTTCCGATGGACGTCAGAAAGATCACCGCTGTTGGCTTGGATGTTTCATGTGTGTTTGGGATTGAACTGGGGGGAGAACACGAGCAAAGATCAAGTGCACATGGGTTGGATCCTAGGAACACCATTCGAGTTCAGGAAGCGGTTCATCCAGGGCATGGCAGACTCGGATGGCAGTGTCAAGGAGTACGGAGTCGTGGTTACCAGCATACCCAACGCAGATTTCACTACCAGCCTTCTGCGAAGCCTTGGACTGGCTACCGCCCGCACCTATTACGAAAATGGCGCGCCAGCGAGGACATACGTCAATGCGAAGGAGGCAACGAAGATCCCCATCTTCAACGAGTTCGTAAAGAGCTACAGATACAAAGCTCTGATGCGATATGCGTAGTCCAGTCCAGCTGTGGTGGGTCCTGGATGCAAGCTGCCCTCTGCTTAGGCTAGACTTTTCTACGCTTTGGCTACTGCTTTTTCGGCCTGGCCTTTCTGCGTGATTTCTCGCACGATGCCAGCAGCGACGGTTGAACCCATATCACGCAAGGCGAACCTTCCCAACTCAGGGTACTCTTTGAAGGTCTCGAGTACGAGCGGTCTTAGAGGGGTTATCTTGACTATGGCAGAGTCTCCGGTCTTTATCGTCTTGGGCTTCTCCTCAGTAGGTTGGCCCGTTCTTGGGTCGAGCTTTGCCACGATTTCGCTGATCGTTGCAGCCACCTGTGCGGTGTGCGCGTGCAGGACTGGGGTGTACCCGGCTGCAATGGCTGTCGGGTGGTAGACCACGATAATCTGGGCCTGGAACTCCTTCGCTATCGTTGCCGGGTTGTTGGACGGTCCGAGGACCGAACCCCTCCGGAAGTCTGACTTCGCAACCCCTCTCAGGTTGAAACCGATGTTGTCCCCTGCCATCGCTTCGGTCATCGCTGTGTGGTGGGTTTCGATGGACTTCACTTCGGCCGTGAGCCCCTCCGGCATTATGGAGACTGTGTCGCCCACTTTGATCTTGCCTGTTTCAATTCTGCCGACCGGGACCGTCCCTACACCAGTGATGGTGTAGACGTCCTGGACAGGGAGCCTGAGCGGCTTCTCGATCGGCTTCGGGGGCTCTACGAACTGGTCGAGTGCCTCAAGGAGCGTCGGCCCTTTGTACCAAGGCATGTTGGTCGATTTCTTGACAAGGTTCTCCCCGGTCCACCCGGACACTGGGATGATGCTGATCTTCTTCGTGTCGGCTTCTGTCCTGATGAACCCGACGTTCTTGAGCAGGTTCTGGACATCCTCCTTCGCTTCATTGTACCTCTGCTCGGAGTACTTCACTGTCTGATCGTCCATCTTGTTGATTACCACTACGATCTGACGGACCCCGAGAGTGAACAGAAGGAACGCGTGCTCCCTGGCCTGGCCGCCGGGGTTCAGCGCCACGTCCTCCTCGCCCTTCTTCGCTGAGACGACCAGCACAGCGCCGTCTGCCTCCGAAGCCCCAGTGATCATGTTCTTGATGAAGTCGCGGTGCCCAGGGGCGTCGATGAGCGTGTAGAAGTACTTCGGAGTCTCGAACCTCTGGAAGGCGAGGTCGATCGTGACCCCCCTCTCCCTCTCGTCCTTCAGCTGGTCGAGGACCCATGCGTACTTGAAAGAATCCCCAGCCCCAGTCTTTTCAGACTCCTTCGCGAATTCCTCGATCATCCTCTGGTCGACTACGCCTAGGTCGAAGAGGAAGTGGCCCATGGACGTGCTCTTGCCGTGGTCCACGTGGCCGCAGACAATCAGGTTCAGGTGGGGCTTATTTGCCATGCTGCGTCACTGAGTACATGAAGCGACCTCGCTCAACGGTATTTAAGCGTAGTGCCATGAGACGAGACCGAACCAGAGGATTCCGGGTCGGGCTTGCTCCGGTCGCGTGTTCTGGAGGTGAGGATGATAAGGGGGGCGCTCTCGAGGCGGGTCGTGAGGAGGAAGGTGGCTGCGGCCGGGGCCTCCATAGTGGTAGCCGCGGTGATCTTGGCTTTCTTCTACGCGCCGGTGGTGTTCTGGTACAACGCCGACGGAGGCCCGGTCATTTCCGGGATGCCTCGCCCCGCCAATCCAGTCTATCGTTCTCTGGGCTGCATCTACACTGGATACGGCGCGACCTACGCGCCATACCTGGGGGGGTTCATGTTCGGTTGCGAAGGTCCCATAGTCCCCTTGTACTAGGATGCGGGCTGGAAGGACTAGGGTCTAGACTCCGCAGAGCAGCGGTCTGAGGAACGAAAACAGACGGGTCATCGGCTGAGGCAGGGTTTGGCACCCTGCAATAGTGCTCAGCTCGATGACAGGTAGCTCCAGAGGATCACTCCGACGAGCATCATGACTGAGCCGGCGAGGCCCGTGATGAGTGCCCCTGCGACCTCCTCGCTGAAGCCCAGGTTCACGATGAAGTTGATCACCGGAGCCCTGACGAGCCAGGCGAAGAAGCCCAGAGCGTATCCAAGGAGCCAGAATCCGAACAGGACTGCTTTTCGTCCCATGTTGTATCGATGCGCGATAGGGCGTCCGGAATCGGTAAATGGGGGGAAGGTAGTATTCCTTAACAGCGTTGTTGAAATCTTTAGACGAAGAAACCGAGCAGGGACAGGGCGTATGTGGTCGCGACGCTGCTCCCGACCCCCAGGATGAGGAAGAGGACCCCCTCCCGGACTGCGATCTTGTCGTCTATGCTGTCCTCTCTCACGCAGACGTGGAGAAGACTCCCGAAGTTTGCGATCGGGTCCGGGCTCATGCCGCGTTCCCAAGTGAGCTTCCCCCGTAATTAATGATTGTGGAGGCTGGCTCTGTGCCTCCTTCCTCGCATGGATAGGGGAGAATATTTGACAAGGGCGGTTCTGTCAACTTGACAGGCCAAGCGACGGCCTGTGAACCGTCGGGCGACAAGCCAACTTGCTTGCATCGACTCTGAGGATTGGGGTAGTCGTCCCGTTCCGCTTCATTGCTTCACCTGCAAGCCCTTTCTCCCCTGCCTCAGAAGACACTTGTTGCAAGCGACTACCTGGCCGGGGAAGGGAACTGGCGAACCGTGCCAGCCCCCTCGAGGACAGGACGACCGCAGCGTTCACGTCCCTGTCCACCCATACCTTACACGACTGACACCAGAGCATCCTCCTGTGCACGGCATCGCCCTTCTCAGGGTCGCGGAGCCTCTCCCCGCACGCCGAGTGCACCATTGAAGACCCGTAGGTCTCAGCCCTTGTAAGCGGAATCAGGGTCACGCCCTTCCATGCGGCCTTATACTCCAAAAGGCGACGTGTCTTCCTGTGGGGCCATGAGTTCAGACGGAAACGGTAGTCCGCCCCTTGTCCATTGCCTCTTTGATACATCTTCCCGATGCCTGTCAAATCCTCCAAGGCGAGGGCTGCCTCATTTCTCAACGCCATCTCGATGGCGAAGTTCGCTGCAGCATGAAGCATCTGGTTCGTCCTGTCGGCAGCTCTCTTCCAGTATCTTGATGCCAGCTTCCTCCTCACCCTCACGTCGTTTCTCTTGAACGAACCCAGTATCTCCCGTGTCGTCTGCCTAATCCTTACCGTCTCGGCCATGTCGATATGCACAACCCCATCTCGGTTCCCGAAGGTCAGGTTCTTCTCGTTCCTATCGACCCCGTACACAGTTCGGACTTCAATCGGTTCGACCTCCACTGAAAAGCAGAATGAAAGCGAGTCGGGTGATATCCTCAGGCTCCTGACCTTCGTGCCAACGAGCTTTTCCTGGACGTGATGATTGAGCTGGACGTCTGCATACCTGCCCCGTTTCAGAGGGATGAAGAGCCTCCCCTTCGCGCTGATGAAGAAACCCGAGATGATGCATATCATCGGCCTGAGAGGTCTGGGATGGCTTACCATCACGCGCCTCCTTTCGCTCTTCTCCCTGCTCTTCAGGACTGCGCAGGCCCTCGCTATCGCAGCGACCTTGTAGCATGAGGGGAGGTCTATCCCTTTGAGCGAGCGGTAGAACTCCTTCATTCCCTTCCTGTTGGTGATTCCATTCTTCTGTCCGTAGCGGACGGTGTTGTAAGTCACGGTCAGACAGTCACGGAGAAGGTTATCGAGAGCCTCGTTCCGACAGGGCTGCGTAACGGACTTCGTCGCCTGCAACACCCAACTAGCAGGAAGCTGAATATAACGACCACTCCAGTGACGGGTGCCTTACGGAGCTTGGCCCGACGCTTCACAGGCAAGAGAATGGCCCTCAGACTTGCTAAAACCCTAGGCAAGGCTTCTTATACCGAGCAGTAACTCGGCTTTCGGCAAGGTGCGATGCCTTGCCAGAGACTTTCCTCACGAAGCTTAACTCGGCAGTCAATGTCTATACCTTCAGGGACTTCATCCTCCTTCCAGGCAGGAGCGAGGCCGAGCCGAGCGAGATTGACCTCTCGACCAGGCTCACGAGGAACATCAGGCTGGAGGTCCCCCTGGTCTCGTCTCCCATGGACACAGTGACTGAATGGCGGCTGGCCCTCGAGATGGCGAGGATAGGGGGGGCCGGGGTGGTCCACAGGAACATGTCCCTCGAGAAGCAGGTGGACCAGGTGCGGAAGGTGAAGACGTCGAAGGTTGAAACGAGGAGCAAGGATTCCAGGGGGAGACCGCTGGTCGGGGCGAGCGTGTCCCCCCTCGACCCGCAGAGGTGCATCGCACTCGACAGGGTCGCGGACTTCCTGGTCTGCGACGTCGCGCACTTCCACAACTCGAGGGTGCTCAGGGCTGCCAAGAAGGTCCTCCCCGACCTGAGCGCAGACTTCGTCGCCGGGAACGTAGGGACCAGGGAATCTGTCTTCGACTCGCTCGACGAGCTCCCCAGGGTCGA
>CAYYYU010000032.1:0-13191 GCA_964476175.1 uncultured Nitrosopumilales archaeon | reverse complement strand
GGAGAATCGTAAGCAGGGGGGCGAACTGGTTCGCGCGTAGTCTCCTCGGCCTCAAGGTCAGGGACTGCACTTCCGGCTTCAGGGCCTACAACGCTGGTTCTGCCAGGAGGATAGTGGAGTCGAGACTGCCGGCGAAGGGATTCGAGTTTCAGGTGGCGACCCTCTATCTGCTGAAGGGGACGAAGGTGGTCGAGATCCCCTACACATTTCTCCCCAGGAAGGTAGGCAGGTCGAAGCTGGGCCTCTCGGACATGCTTCGTTTCTTCTTCAGCGTGGTCCGCATGTCGCTCGGATGAAATCCAACACCAAGACTGTGGAAAAGATAGAAATAGAGGGAGGGACGGCGCGTCTCTGCGATGTCTGAAGAGAAGCCACAACCTGCAGCCCCTGAGAAAGTCTTCGCAGGAGCGGTCTACGAATGCGTCAGGTGCGGTACGAGGACCACTCAGGAGGAGCTCTCGAAGCTGCCTGAAGTGAAGTGCATATGCGGGTACAGGGTGTTCAGGAAGGCTCGCCCAGCAGTGGTAAAGCAGATCAAAGCAATCTAAACCAAGCCCGACCGAGTGCATTCGACATCTGGAGGAGGTGTATCTGAAGGCCGTACCCATGCTTGCTATCGACGAGAAGTCCAGGCTGAAGGCCGAGTCAAAAGCGAAGGACAAGGAGTACGAGTCGAAGCGGACCAAAGCCCGTCTGGAGAACCCTGAGCTGAAGGAGAACGTGAAGCAGTTCACGGGTCCCCAGCAGGTTCGCGGAGGTCTCTCTCCAGGACGACCGTGCTCAGCCTGGCCGTTATATCACGGGTTCGAATATCGTTCCTTTGTATGCGTAGAGGGAAAGCCTGTGAGGGTTGAGCTTTGGCGGGAAGTCAAGGAGCTGCAGGACGAGAACGCTGTCCTGAAGGTCAGTGTGAGGAGGCTCCGCGTGGAGAACGACAGGCTGAAGCAGGAATTAGAAATGCTGAAGTCCTGGCCGGACTACGGGACCTCAGTAGTCCTCGACGACTAGCTTGACCTTCTTGAATTTGGCGACTGGCTTCCCGTCTTCATTGATGACTGACCACCTGACATGGTCTCCAGCCTTCAGACCGAGTTCTTCCGCGACTTCTTTCGGAATGTAAAGTCTCAGAGCGTTGCCTACGTTGCTTTTGTTCACCTTCGTTATGGGACCGTCTTTTTGACGTGACAATGACGACTGACGGGTTGCCTTCTGCGGGAGGCTACTAATATTTAGCATAACCTAGTAGCGACTAGTCAATCAGAGTTATACAGCCTGAGTCAGTTAGTAGCGAGCAGGAAAATGAAGCCCGCCAACTTCACATTCGACGATAGGGAGTTCGAAGACCTCACCAAGCTCGAGGGTGACCTCTCGTGGCAAGACTTCATCGTCTCTCGGATGGTCGTCAAGAAAGAGATGGAGGCCGGAGCCACTGCACTGGGAGCAAGGAATCAGAGGCTCGCAGGGTGCCTGAACGCCCTCGAAAGCATGAAGGGGATGCAAGAGGTCCCCGTGCCCGGGAGGTCCCAGTAGTTGGCTGCCCAGCAGTCCCGGTCGAAGAATCCCGCTCAAGTTCGAGAAGGTCTCCGCATGACCGGGTCCAGGAACGACTACGAATGGCTGTGCCCCTGCAAAGAGTACCACCCGGCCAATCAGATCAGCCACGGCGTCTACGAGCAGAGCGACAGCAGGACGCGGAGGGTCCGTCTGATGGCCCAATCGGCTCAGTAGCCCTCGAGGAAACAGGTCGTCAGGGAGATCGCGGGACTACCAGGGATCGAACCCCCGGTCCCATCTCGTCAGGTTGACGAAGCACGGCCTCGTGGGCGCTCGGCTGGTCGGTAGCCGTCTCCTCGCTCAGCAACTACATACTCCATTCCCTCTGGACCGTCGGGTCTTCCGGGCCCCCGTACACTCGTCAACTGTCTAACTTCCCCGTTGACCGAAACGTTATTTGCCTAATCGTTTATCTAGAGCACAAAGCGGGCACGGATGATTCTTCTTTGCATCTGATGAAGAGCAGAAAGGCAGCTGCCATCAGGGGGTACGGAGCGTACATCCCATACTACCGGCTTCCCACCACAGAGATTGCTAGGGTCTGGAAGGGCGGGGGGTCAGGACCGAACGTCGAGAAGGCGGTCGCGTCGATGGACGAGGACACTGTCACCATGGCGCTTGAGGCTTCGAGGTACGCCATGAAGATGGCCGGAGCCGACTCTCTTGGCGCTATCTTCGTTGGGACTGAGTCTAAGCCGTACGCTGTGAAGCCCACGAGCACCATAGTCGCGCAGGCTCTGGGGCAGCACCACACTCTGGCGGCAGACATTGAATTCGCATGCAAGGCCGGAACCGAAGCGATTCAGGTGATAACTGGCCTGATCGGCTCGGGGATGATCGAGACGGGCCTTGCGATAGGCATGGACACCGCCCAGGGCAGGCCCGGGGACGAACTCGAGTACACGGCAGCCAGCGGCGGGGCCGCCTACGTGATAGGTAAGAACGACAAGAAGGCGATAGCGGTGATCGACTGCAGCACATCCTTCGTCTCGGACACAGGGGACTTCTGGCGGAGAGCGCACGAAAGGTACCCGCGGCACCTCTCCAGGTTCACGGGAGAGCCCGCATACTTCTACCACATCGAGAACTCGGTCAAGACCCTCTTCAATGAGACCGGGCACAAGCCTTCCGACTTCACCTATGCGGTCTTCCACCAGCCGAATCCGAGATTTCCGGTCGAAGTGGCCACGAGGCTCGGGTTCACGATGGACCAGATCAAGACCGGGCTCCTGAACCCGACGATCGGGAACACCTACGCAGGGAGCTCGCCCATAGGGCTGGCTGCCGTGTTGGACGAGGCGAAGCCAGGGGACAAGATACTTCTGGCCAGCTTCGGTTCGGGAGCGGGGTCGGACGCGTTCTGCATGGAGGTCCTTGACGGAATCGAAAGGACGAAGGGGATCAACCCCACTGTGAAGTCTATGATTGAGCATCGCACGAAGATCGATTACTCCACTTACGCGAAGTTCAGGGGCAAGCTCCATTAGGTGTCCGTGAAATGGCAAGGAGAAGGGTCTACGTAGCATCGGCTGGCTTCACAAAGGTAGCAGACCACTGGACGTCGTCCCTCCTCGACCTTGCCGTGGAGGCTGGGAAGAAGGCGCTCGTGAGAGGGAAGGTGAAGCCCCAGCACCTGTTCATCGGCAACATGTTCAGCTCCGTCGGCGCGAACCAAGAGCATCTGGGGGCTCTCGTAGCGAGCGCGCTCGGGCTCAGGGGGGTCCCAGCTGTGAAGGTGGAATCAGCGTGCTCCTCCGGCGGCTCCGCTTTCAATGTGGCATACTCGATGGTGAAATCAGGAGCTTTGGATTCTGCGCTGGTTGTCGGGGTCGAGAAGATGCGGGACCTTGAACCCGAAGAGGTGTCTCAAGCCCTTGCGATGGCGGAGTCGGCGGAGTACACGCAGTTCGTCGGAGCCACATTTGCTGCCCTCAACGGGCTGCTCGCGAGATACTACGTAGAAGAGATGAATGTCACCAGGGACGAGATGAGCGCCCTCCCGGTCCTCGACCATTCGAACGCCGTAACGGCCGAACACGCCCAGTTCAGGAAGGCGGTCACTCAGGAGGTGGTGGGCAGGTCCGGCATGATAGCGGACCCCCTCAGGCTCTTTGACTGCGCCCCAGTGGGGGATGGCGCAGCCGCTGTCCTGATCGTGAACGACTCAGCGGCCTCGGGGTCGAAGAGGAAGATGGCAGAGGTCCTCGCCGGCAGGATCACGACTGCAGAGTTCAGCATGTATGAGAGGGAGGACATGCTCGACTTCGGGGCCACCCGCGCCTCGTTCAAGAACGCGATGAAGGATGCCGGTCTCTCACCCAAGAAGCTCGACTTCGCCGAGGTCCATGACGCGTTCTCGGTAGTGGGAGCCCTATCCTTGGAGGCGATGGGATTCTCGAAGAGAGGTGCAGGGGGTCGGGACGCGATGGAGGGCAAGTACAACAAGGATTCTGAACTCTCAGTCAACACCTTCGGCGGACTGAAGGCCAGGGGACACCCGGTCGGTGCTACCGGAGTCTATCAAATCGCCGAGGCGTATCTACAGCTGACCGGACAGGCAGGGGCCAACCAAGTGGACGGGGCTGAGTACGGGGTCACGCAGAACATAGGAGGGGTCGACACTACGAGCGTGGTCCATGTGTTTGGGAGGGCGGCGTAGATGGCGATCCAGCATTGGAGGATAAGGGACAGGTACTACAGGCTGATCGGGAGCAGGTGCGGCGACTGCGGGGCTGAGTTCTTCCCCCCTGTTTACTCCTGCAAGAAGTGCGGTTCGGATAAGATCGTAGACGCGGAGATGCCCAAGACCGGGAAGATCATGACCTACACGCAGCTCCACGAGCCCCTACCAGGGTTCGAGGCGCAGGCCCCACTCTGGTTGGCAGTGGTCCGGCTCGAGAACGGGGCGCGGGTTCTTACCCAGGTCGTAGACTCCCCAGACGAAGCCGTGAAGACCGGCGCGAAGGTCAGGGCGACCGTCCGAAGGGTCAGGGTCGACGGCGACTCGGGGCAGATAGCGTACGGTTACAAGTTCGTGGTGATCTAGGTTTCCAGTGAGTTCTGAACGACGACATCCTGTACCGACCAGTCGACTCGGATTCATTTCCCTGCTTCCAACTTCGTCATGAAATAGAATACGTAGAGGCCAGCGATGAAAAAGATGGTAAAGAGTCTGGCAGCGAATACTACGTTGATCTGATACACCAGGCTGGGGAATGGATTCACTATGAGGTCCGGGTTGAGTGTCCCTCGAATCGACTCCGCCGCTATCTGGCCACTCCAGAAGACGAAGTTGTAGCACAGCTCAAAGAAAAAGACTACAGCCACTATGAACGAAAAAGCCTTGATGAAAGTCTTTACCGGCCCTGACAGCACCCTTATCCGGACCTTTCCCAATTCGAGGCCGCTGTAAAGGAGCAGAGCGGCTGCGATGTAGAGGATGGTAATTGGCTTGAAATACAATGGGGAAACGTTTGCGGGTGGAATCTCGACGTTGACGAGGTTAGACCCGATGACCTGCGTGCCTTGCGTAAGTGATGCAACTACAGCATAGATTACTATCAGAACGATTACAGACAGAGAAACGGCCGCAATCACGCGATGAACGCTTCTTGACCTTTCCTCCTCCGAAGAGAGATCAACAATCTTCAACTTCGTCGAACTGCGCGAATTGTGCTCAAGTGCGTTATTTAAGTCGCCCCCGTCCGCGCAAATCTCCTTCAAACGTGAGAAGCGTGACAGTAGACCCTGGGCTCGGCTTCGTGGCAATTGTCTGGAGCCACTCTGGTCCTCCCTGCTAATGCTGGCTAGGACGCAGTCACCATCATAATCGCGAGCATGGTCGCTGCAAGGAGCAGCATCCTCACAGGGCCGAACCTGGGCGTATCCTCCAATCGGAAGACCCGCCTAAGCAGCACGAATGTCGCGAGTATCGTGGCAATCGTCCAGAAGACGAGGATAGGGTAGGCTGTTGTCCCGAAAGTGTTGTTCGGTGTGAAGTAAACGACAAACGTGTACGGCCCGTAGAACGGGAAGAACACGTAGTAGATCGAGAAGAGGAAGACCTCCACGGACGTGACAAGATAGGCCTTGAGGGCGTCGCCCTTACCCGGAGCAGCGGCATTCACAGCGACGTGTGTCAGCCAGGTTATGAGGAGAGTCTGGGCCGAAATCAGGAGAGTGATCGGTACTAGGAAGAAGACGCCGTAGCTGGTCCGCACGCTTCCCGCAGGTATGAAAGGAGCAAGGATGTCGAAGTAGTTCTCATAGACGATGAAGGTTCCGATGGAGAAACAGAACGACAGGAGAAACACCCTCGGGTTCATTTGGTACGAAATGTACCTGCTAAGCTTGAACTGGAACTGCCGAACCTCCCACTCCCCTCTGCCAGACTGAAGTGATTCTTCAACTTTGCACCTAGAGGCCAAGCACCCGAAGGGAATGATGGGCGCTCTAGCGGATACTTTGGTTGACCTGGATCCTTGCGTCCCCGACCAGGTCGAGGAGGTTCAGAGGCTTCAGGTCGTAGGCGTATGAGTATCCTCTGACGCAGGTCCTGACGCACATGTTGCACGCCTCGGCCTTCGCCACATGCTTCCGGTAGGGGTCGCTCGAGAAGTAGTCCTCGAAGGACCCGTTCTTCAGGTCGTAACTGTAGCCGTAGGTGCAGTCGTAAATTCTCTTGTCGGGCGAGACGTAGACGAACATCTTGGGGAAGTGGCAGGTCCAAGGCCTCCCTTCGGCGAAGTGCTTCAGGACGTACTCGGTCTCCATCAGAGGATATCCAGCCATCTTCAGTCTCAGCAGCGACTCGTAAAATGTCCTGAGCTGAGTCCTGCTCAATCCCAAGTTCAGGTTGGGCGAGTCTGCACCGCGGGTCAGACCGAAGTCCAGCGTGGGCTCCACCGAGTTGTAGGAGATCCCGACGTGCAAGTCACGTGCCAGTCTCGCCATCGGCTCCATTGCATCGAGGTTCAGAGTGCTGATGGTGGTCACGAGAGTCACTCGCGTGTTTCCGACTTCCCTGATTCTATTGACGCCCCTGATTACATCGTCAAATGAGCCCTTCCTCCCCCTGATGAAGTCGTGATATTCGTTGAAGTAATCGAGCGACACGAAAGCGAAATCGAGATTCCGCAGGGATTCCGCTTTGCTTGCCAACAGGGAGCCGTTCGTGTTCATCGTTGTCAGGAATCCCCTTCCTTTCGCGTAATCCACAATCCTACCAATGTCTTTCCTTATCAGCGGCTCTCCGCCGAAGATGTAGTATCCGCGCATGCCGAAATCGTAGGCCTGGTCGAGAAGTTCGAAGACCTCTTCCGTTGACATGTCCTCCTTCATTCTTGGCGTCAACTGCCAGTACGTGCACATCTTGCACTTCGAATTGCAGCCGAAAGTGACTGCATGGGCCAGGAAAAAGGGCTTGTGGGTGATGGCTCTGGACTTCAGCATGGAAGAGAATGCATCGAGAAATCTAGCAGCGTCACTCCTGCTGTTGATTTGGCTCCGGTGATACTCTGCCAGAGACATCGTTGCGTTTTCGAAACACTCCGTATTAAGGAGGATGATGATTGCCAAGTTCTAGAACTAGCTCTGAGAACGGGACACCCTATTCTGAAGTTCGCTCTCTCGAGCCGCATCGTAGTCAGCTGAATTACCACAATCCCTTTCACTTTCTTGGCCATCGGTTTGAATGGCCATCGAACTCCCCCAAACGACAGACACGCAACAATTGGAAGCGGCCTAGAGGCAGGTGAGCCCGATTTACAGTCTCCCAATGTCCTCTGTTTCTCACATGAAGACCCTGAGGAAAGAAGAAATCGCTTCAATCAAGTCAATCCCGCATCCAATGCCTTTATACTCAGCAGAAGCACACACCAAAGTATGACATTTGCACGCAGAAAGAAGTGGGCAGTAATCAGGTCACGCAGGAATTCTTCTCATCAACACACGCTTGAACAGCGCGCCGAGCACCCCTCGAAGACCGGCTAGTGACAAAGTCAACACCTCAGAAGCATGAACAGACTGTCTCAACTGAGTCATTGATTGACGCATGTTCATAGCGGAGACTTCAGTTGCGAGCCAAGACTCTCGGGGCAGTTGGTCCCCACAGTGTTAGATTCATTTCGTTCCCGCTAATCGTCTGCCTAGACATTCAGGAAGGGTTGTACGCGCACGCGGAGACTCTCCCTGCCGGACGCAGCGGACTCGAAAGCTCAACATTCGACGCGTGCATCCGAAAGGGCTAAGTCCGCTCTGAAGAAAGCGTCGAGAGACCAATGGCAATCCAGTCGATTGAACTGGTCATCACCGTTTTCCTGGCTATCTCCCTTCTTGCCTCGATAATCTCGAGAAAGACGAGGACTCCATACACGGTCCTGCTCGTTGTGATCGGCCTCGTGTTCTCTGCGACGTCGACCCCCGGTCTCTCCTCAATAGGGCAGGCGTTCAACCAGCTCCTCGTGGGCGGCCTCTTCGTGGGCCTGATTCTCCCGCCCCTCCTCTTCGAGAGCATGCTCAGCATCAGGGTCGAGGAATTCAGTGCGGTTTCCCGACCCGCCCTGCTGCTCGCGACTGTCGGGGTCCTCATAGCCGCTGCAGTCAGCGGGCTGATTCTCTGGCGCGTGGCTGGCCTCCCAGTCTACCCAGCGTTCCTCTACGGGGCGCTGATTGCGCCTACCGATGTTGCCACCGTCCTGGAGATCTTCAGGAGGACGAAGGTCCCGGCGAGGCTTGCCACCCTGATGGACACAGAATCTGTCTTCAACGACGCCTCGGGGATAGCGCTTTTCACGATCGTACTGACCTCTTTCGGGACTGCGAGCATCGCGCCATTCGACGCCCTGAGCCGGTTCCTTCTCACGCTGGGCGGAGGGGCTTTGATCGGTTCTGTCGTAGCGTGGGGGGCCCGCCAACTGCAGAGGGAGAGCGACGACATGGTGTCGCAGGTCGTCCTCACGATGGCGTCCGTATACGGAGCCTACGGGGTCGCAACTGCAGTCGGAGCCTCCGGGTTGATCGCGGTGGCCGTGGCCGGCCTTCTGTACGGAAACACGGTCCTGTTCAGGATCGGGCGGAAGGAGACCGCCGATTTCGTCCGCCAGTTCTGGGCTGTTCTTGCCTTCATAGCGAACACGGCCGCCTTCCTCTTCATCGGGTTCAGCACCAGCATATCAGGGCTGCTCGGGAGCGCCTCGGCGATCGTGATAGCATACGGGGTCGTTCTCGTCGCTCGGTTCGCTTCTGTGTATCCGATCCTCGGGATCACCAGAGTCTCCGGTGAGAGGATCCCCGCCTCGTGGAAGAACGTAGCCATGCTGGGCGGGATGAGAGGTGCCCTTTCAATCGCCCTGGTCGCAACCATTCCTGCCGATTTTCCGGGGCGGGACTTGATCGCGAGCATGACCTTCGGGGTCGCGATACTGTCGATCATCCTGCAGGGGCCGCTGCTCACCAGGTACGCAGGGAGGGCCTTCGGGAGGCAGCAGACCCTCCCCGAAGTGCAGGCGGCTTCACAAGGTTCGCCCGGTGGTTAGGGGCAGGAGCCGCGTCTGCCCGTTGCAGCGCAGGTCGCGACCTACTGCCGGAAAGCGCTTGGCCAAGGACGCTACTGGAGGGTCGGGCCCGAGCGCGGCAGTTCATGCGGACAATGGAACATGAGAATCCACTGCCGGCGGAGACCAATCGCATATATCCCCAGATGGAGGGGCACAGTAGCGAGATGGCTTACGACGACGTTGTCCGGCTTGCGCAGCAGAGGGGCTTCTTCTTCAAGACTGCAGACAGCTACCCGAACTCCCCAGCCGGCTTCTGGGAGTACGGCCCGAACGGCGTGTCCCTGAAGAACAACTTCGTCGAGCTCTGGAGAAGGCTGATAGTCAGGCGGGACGGGATGGTGGAGATAGACGGGGCTCAGATCCTCCCGAAGGCGGTATTCGAGGCGTCGGGGCACCTGTCGGGCTTCACTGACCCCTTCGTCAGGTGCACCAAGTGTGGCTCCGTATTCAGGCCGGACAAGCTAATCGAGGAGAAGACCGGGAAGCAGACCCCAGAGAAACTGTCGGACTCGGAGTACGACGCACTGATGGAAAAGAGCGGGGTCAAGTGCCAGAGGTGCGGTTCCAAGCTCTCTGGGACTGCAAGGTTCAACATGATGTTCAAGGTCGGGATCGGTCCGGCGCAGGAGGAGGCTTACCTCAGGCCGGAAACCTGCCAGAGCATCTTCGTTGATTTCCCCCTTCTCTACAAGACGCAGAGGATCAGGCTCCCGGTCGGGTTCGCCCAGGTGGGGCGGTCATTCAGGAACGAGATTGCACCGAGACAGGGGCTGCTGAGGTTGAGAGAGCTCAACCAGGCGGAGGTAGAGGTCTTCTTCAACCCCAGGCGAGTGGACGACCCGAGGTACGGCACGATGAGCTCTGACCCGCTCAACGTGACCACGCCGGAGGGCGAGACCAGGAAGCTGAATGTGGGAGAGGCCATTGCGTCAGGGGTAATCCCCAACGGGCTCATCGGACACTACCTCGCTCTGCTGCTTAGGTTCTACGAGGCTGCGGGTCTCGACAGGAAGAGGCTCAGATTCAGGGTCCTTTCCGACGAGGACAAGGCCTTCTATTCAAAGGCGGCATACGACCTTGAAGTGCAGCTCTCGGTGGGCTGGCTCGAGCTTGTCGCCTGCAACTACAGGAGCGACTACGACCTCGGCAGACACTCCAAGGTCAGCGGCACAGACTTCACTGTCGACGACAGCGGGGAGAAGGTCCTCCCGCATGTCTTCGAGCTCTCGATGGGGGTGGACAGGAGCATCTACGCGATTCTGGAGTCGTCGATGAAGGTCGAAGGAGACCGGCGGTCATTGACGCTGAAGCCCTACCTCTCGCCCTTGAAGACAGGGGTCTTCCCTCTGGTCAACAAGGACGGGATCCCCGAGCTCGCGCACAAGGTCTACGCAGAGCTGGCCAACGAGGTCGACGCATTCTATGACGATTCTGGTTCGATAGGGAGGCGGTACGCAAGGGCTGACGAGGCCGGGGTCCCGTACTGCGTCACAGTGGACTACGACTCCCTGAGGGATTCAACAGTGACGCTGAGGGAAAGGGACACGAGGTCTCAAGAGCGGATAGCGACCGATTCAATCGTGGAGAAGGTGAGGAGCATCACCCGCTACCCGCCGATTTTCTCCTAGAGAAGCGCGGACACCAGGGCAAGGGAAGCGACCCCCCCGACCAGGGTAGCCAGGAGGTTGACTGTGTTGTTCTCTATGAAGGGGATGCCCCCAGTCGCCCGGGTCGCCTCGCCGCAGTGTCTCAGAGCCTCCGTCTGCCTGAGGCAGACCTGGCAGTAGCCCTTCCTCTGCACAGTGGCACCGAGGAGGCTGTCGAAAACGGCCCCGGACATCCCTCCTACGACGCAGAGGCCAACCGTTGCGACGTCAGCCCTCAGAATTCCGAGGATGAGGGCCATGAGACCGATTACTAGGGACGCCAGGGCCGCCCCCACGAAGCCCAGCAGCGAGACCCCGCCCGACGTTCCCGGGGGGACTTCCCTTGACGGGTGGGATATGAGCCTGGGGGGGCGCTCGTTCAGCAGGCCCAGTTCGGTCGCAACAGTGTCCGCAGCAGCCGTGGATATCGAACCGAGGAAGAGCGCTGCGAATCCTGGCCCTGGGTAGAAGAACTCGCCGACCGCGAAGACCGAAGCGAGTCCGCCGTTTGCAAGGATGTTGGGCCAGTTCCTTGCCCCTCCCTTCTCCTGGGCACCTCCCAGTTTCTTCTTGTATCCGTACTTGTACCAGGTAAAGGCCACGCCCAGGGTGAAGAAGACGGCGACGACGAGGAACCACGAGAAACCCCCTCCAAAGATGATGGCGTAGCCGACGCCCGCACTTGACAAGAACCCCCTCCCGTCGATGGCCCTGAGAAGTACTGCGGCGAGAGCGAAGGCGATGACGATGAAGAAGTAGAACACGCTGAGCGTCGCTGTGAGCAAAGTCTCCTCACGGCCACCGGGTTGCGGTAAAAAACCTTCTCAGGGGCTCCCTCGAGGTTCGCGGAAATAAATAGGCGTCTCCCTGTCGGGAAAAGGATTGAAGCGGGTCCTCTATGGCGTGAGCCCCATAGGTCTCGGTCACGCGACGAGGGCGTCGGCAGTGGCCGAAGAGTTGAGACGAATCGGGGCCGAAGTACTTTTCGCGTCCGGCGGGAACGCCGCAGATTATCTGAAACTGTCGGGATTCGCAACCGAGGACATCGTCCGGGTGCCGGTCCCGACCGTCGTACGTGGTGAGATGAAGAGGGCCGCATTCTGGTACCTGAGATACTGGCGGGGATACAGACGCAGCAAGGCTGCGATGGAAGGACTCATCAGCGAGTTCAAGCCGGACCTGGTGGTGGGGGACGAAGAGTTCTCCAGCGTTGTCATCGCTATGGAAAGGGGGATCAAGCACGCGCTTGTGACTGATGAACTCGAGCTCGGATTCGCCCGCACAGCCGCAGCGAGGGCGATAGAATCGAGAGTCTCACGCTGGTACAGCGGAGTGCTGGGGGCCGCTTCCACTGTGATCATCCCAGAATTCGGGGAGGACTTTGGAAGCCGGAAGCACGTCGGTCCCATAGTGAGGAAGCTGACGCGGACAAAGGACCAGGTCTTCCACGACTATGCATTCCCTGCTGGAGAGCAGATGGTCCTCCTCAGCCTCAGCGGGAGCGGCATAGGGGAGCACCTCCTCGCGAAAGCCGTCAGGGGCATCAGGGAACTGAAGTCCGCGGGGGTCTTCCTCGCCATATCGGGGAACAGGGGACGGAGGACGACCGGGGACGGGGTCTTCGACCTGGGGGTCGTGAGCAACAACCAGGACCTGGTCGCAGCCGCAGACCTCGTGATATCGACTGCCGGCAAGAGCACCATCGACGAAGCCGTCAGCGCAGGGACGCCCATAGTCGCTCTGCCCATCAAGAACCACGCAGAACAGGAGCGGAACGCGGCCGCTCTGGGCTACAGGCCAAGCGACGTCGGCAGGCTCCACGAGCTGGTGAGCGAGAAGATCGGAAGGAGGGAGGCCCCGCGAGATTTCCAGGGGGCTGAAAAAGCATCCAGTCTTCTCGTTTCGATGTTGTAGGGAATCTCAGTTGAACCTGGTGATCAAAGTGGACATGCTGACGAACACCCAAGAGAATGCGAGACGCGGCGCCTGCCCTGCTGCCTGATCACCGACTTTTCGGTAGTTGATTCCGTGTATGTGTTTAGGTCTCCAGCGAATTCGTGCGGGAAAACGGGCTGAAATATCGTTTGGAAGGCCAAAATTGACCGTGACCTAAACACATACGAGGTTTGAAGTTAACCCCACCACGGTGTCTGTAAATCAGATTCAGCATCAACGATTCCCCTCCTCTCCACTGTGAAATGTCTGTGGCCATTCCCACCTTCTTGCTCGCGGGCATGGCAAGGTCGAGCTCCTTATGGGGGAAGGGCGAATGGATCTTGTCCACAGTGTCTTTGCGGGACTGTTTAGTTACTGTTGAGTGAGAACAACAGGGTTCTTCTGAGAGTATAGTATCCAGTCCATCTTTGAGGTATCGATACCAGCAAAGTTCAGAGGACACTTCCCATTCCGTCTGCTGTCCTTGCATGCCTCAAACG
>CAYYYU010000031.1:0-30351 GCA_964476175.1 uncultured Nitrosopumilales archaeon | reverse complement strand
TCGAAGAACGGCTCGTCCTACGCCTACCAGTACCTTACGGCGAGCATCCTCGTGGACGGGAGGAGGCTGACCGTCGTCCTGACGCCCATCAGGAGCCGGGCGCACATGCTCACCTACATCGACGACGCCCTGAACAGGATCAGGAACATGGGGGTGAAGGTCCAGTTCCTCCTCTTCGACGCGGGATTCACGTCGGTCGCCCTCCCCTCATACCTCCAGGAGCGAGGGTACACCTACGCCCTGCGGTTCTCGTCCAACGACGTCACGAAGCGCATCGGACTCGGGGACGGCGAGGAGACGTTGTATCCGTGCCAGAGGCCCTTCAGGCTGGTCAGGGCTGACGACCTCAATGCCGGAAAGAGCTACCTCTTCGCCACCAACATGACATGCAGGCCGAAGACCGTGCTCAAGCGCTACAGGCGGAGGTGGGGCATCGAGACATCATACAGAGAGCACAACGTCTTCTTGGCGAAGACCACGTCCAAGGACTACACTGTGAGACTCTTCTACTACGCCATCGCCGTGTGCATCTACAACGCGTGGTGCGTCTTCAACTCCAGCTTCGAAGACAACTGGGTCACGACATTGGAGGTGAAGGTATCCATGTTGCTCATGGCCTTCGTAGGATCCCAACTCGGGCAGGCAGACGCGACGGATGACCACGGCTGACGCTTATTCGCATCTACTGTGTTAACTCTTCGGTTGGCTGACTCCTGAATCGTCTCTGTCTAAGGTCGGTTGGTGGCTACGGCATGCAAGTCGGTCTGAGAACCCAATTGTTACCCAAGAATGAATCATATCCGTAACTAACGCCCGCGCCAACTAGCAGGCAACTGAGAGAGTCATATCGCTCGGAATGTCCCGCGTGGTTTGATGTGTCGTTGGAATAGATTACGGGAGCGGCAAAGAAGAAGGCCACCACGAGAACGACGATAACTGCGACGATGAGCCTACGTCTCATCAATTCCCCCATCTTTACGGGGGCAGGGTATTACTTACGGCTTCGGCTCGCGTTCTGAATCAACGTCTTCCATCTGTCTTCCCCCTCGACCTTGATTCCGCATCGGTCGGCTGGCGCGTCTCCGTCTAACGCCTCAGGGGTCGAACGAAGTTGTGGAACACCTGATGCCCCTTGAGTATCGGGGCTGTCGCCCGCTACGCCTTGACCTGTTCGGCTTCGTAGATCAGAGTCCCCTCATCGGGGCTGCTGACAATCTTGCTGAATTCCTGGACAAGCTTCTTGGTGATCGGTCCGGCCGAGCCTGAGCCGACCTTCACCCCATTGACGCTCCCTACGGCCAGGATCTCGGATTTCGTCCCTGCGAGGAATACTTCATCTGCCGTGAGGACTTCGAACGGGGTCACGTCCCTCTCTTCGACGTGGAAGCCGATGGACCCGCAGAGCTGGATCAACCGGGCCCTGGTGACCCCGTGAAGAACGCCCGCAGCGAAGGACGGCGTCGCCAGTTTGCCAGCTTTGACAATGAATACGTTCGTGGCGCTCCCCTCGGATACGAAACCTCTCCCGTCGAGCATGATCGCATCGTCCACGCCGGCGTTGTTGGCCTCGACCTTGGCCATTATGCTGTTCAGGTAGTTGAGGGACTTTATCTCGTGGGTCGTGCTGTCGACAGAGTCCCGCCTTACAGAAGAGATGATCAGCTTCACGATTTTGGGATCCCTTGGGCCGAGGACGCTCGTCATCGGTTCCGCAATGATGAAGGTCGTCACATCCTTGCACAGCTTCGGGTCCACTCCCAGGTCTCCCGGGCCGCGGGTCACGACGAGTCGGACGTACGCGTCCCTCAGATGGTTGCGCCGCAGGGTCTCCAGCACTGCCTCGGCCATCCCGTCGGGAGGGACCGGAATGGCGAGATGGATGCTCTTTGCCGAGTCGTAGAGTCGGGCGACGTGCTCGCTAAGCTTGAAGACTGTGCCGTTGTAGGCCCTGATCCCTTCAAAGACGCCGTCGCCGTAGAGCAGACCATGGTCAAAGACTGAGACGACCGCCTTCGACTTCTCGACGAACTTCCCGTTGAGGTATATCTGGAGTTCCTTTTCCATCATTCGGGCGGCACGCATGAACCGATTTTAAACCGTTCTGTTAGTGGACAGACTTGAGCAATCTGTCGAAGACGTAGGGGAGCACGCCCCCCTCCTCCAAGTACGTCATCTCGGTTTCGTTATCGACTCTGCACAGGGCCTTGAACCTCTTCTGGGAGGCCTTGCCCTTGGCCACGACCTCTACCCATTCCTTGGGCCCCCTCATTTCCGCTACGCCGAGGACGTCGAAGGTTTCAGCGCCGGTGAGTCCGAGGGTCTTTACGTTCTCCCCTTCCCTGAACTGCAGGGGGAGGACCCCCATTGCGACGAGGTTGCTGCGATGGATTCTCTCGAAACTCTCGGCGATCACAGCCCTGACGCCCAGCAGCTTCGGCGCCTTCGCGGCCCAGTCCCTGGAGCTCCCCGTCCCGTACTGCTTTCCTGCCAGGATGACCAGAGGAACCTTTTGTTTGGCGTACTCTACAGCTGCGTCATAGATGGGCATGACCCTCCCGGACGGCAGGTGAGCTGTGAAGCCTCCCTCTTTTCCTCCTGCGAGCAGGTTCCTGAGCCTGATGTTGCTGAAGCCCCCCCTCACCATGACCTCGTGGTTCCCTCTCCTGGCCCCGTAGGAGCTGAAACGGATCATGTCGACCCCGTGGTCGGTGAGGTACTTCCCGGCTGGGCTGTCGACCAGGATAGTGGCTGCAGGGGAGATGTGGTCGGTGGTCACTTTGTCCTCGAAGACCGCCAGGACCCTGGCCCCGACTACGTCCCTCTTCGAAGATTCTGAGAGGCCCGCTTCAAACCACGGTGGGTGCCTGACGTACGTGGACTTCTCCTCCCAGTGGAAGACGACGTCTGAATAGGAGGTGAGCGACTCCCAGCGGGGGTCTCCCTTCATGGCGTCCGCGTAGCGATTAGCATAGAGGTCTTTGCTCAGGGACTTCTCGACAGTCGCCTTGATCTGGCCGAGGCTGGGCCAGAGGTCTCTCAGGAAGACCTGCCTCCCGTCCTTGGCCACGCCGAGCGGGTCGTTGTAGAAGTCGAAGTCGATTCTGCCGGCCAGCGCGTACGCCACGACGAGCATGGGGGACATCAGGAACGAACCCTTGACGAGGGGGTGGATCCTTCCGTCGAAGTTCCTGTTCCCGGACAGGACGGCCACGGCGTACAGCCCCTTCGCAGCGACCTCCTTCTCCACCTCAGGCGATAGAGGGCCGCTGTTGCCGATGCAATTGTGGACTGCGATGGTACCGGCTACGAACGCGTGTAGATTGTCCACAGTTAGGTCATAAACTGGTCTTTGCCCCACTTGACGCCGGGCAAGGAACTGGAGCGAAAAGGTTGGCAGAGTGAGGGCGTCTTTTTCTACACAGTACCGCTTGGGCTCAATCTGAGCTCGACTTTGAAGTGGAGCGAACCAATCTCGCACGCCCAGCGCCTTGAACAGCGCCACTGGTGCCGGAAAGTCGCAACTCTCACGATGCAATGGTCGGAACTTGCGGCAGGAGGCCTTTGGAAGGCGCGCAAAACGGTCGTGACCCTCGAGCAGCGCATAGTGAGGCGACACCACCGGAGGTAGGGACTCCTCAGTCTCGTGACCTAGCAACGACACCGCTACCAACTGCCGCGCCCGAGAAAATGACATTGCTGGTTGATTCTGGTGTAACTCGTTTAGGCGGGAAGCCATCCATAGGCGTTGGCTTTGGATTCCCTCCACAAGGCGCCAGTACACAGCTGCTGCGCTAGCGCGCATTGCTTTGTCTACACTGTAGCGGAACCCCACGTGTTCGATGAACGAGAGGCCGTTCGGCAGATTGAGGCGTATTTCAATGCGAGGAATACCATCTTGTGCCGGCGCATACGATGAACTGCTCCTTCGGGTCGGATATTCGTAAATCCGTGCACCTTCGGTCTTGACTCCGCACCGTGCCAAGAGGCCAGTTAGTTCTCGCATCACCTTCTTTGTTGGCCCTATGTGAGCGGGAACGGTGCTCTGAGAATACGCTGGCGGTTCAAGGGTAGAGTCCTCCTCAAGTCTTCCCCAGCGATGCAGAGTGGGCGCGTGCCCGTCCGCTCCGAAGAGTCCGCCCAGGAACTCTCGCACAACTGCCACGGGGCAATCCTTCTGACGCACAAACGCAGGAAGCGCAGGGGGCTGATTGATGCGTCTTCCCACCCGCACGCCAGGCAGTGCAATGATGGCCTTGGCAAGTGACATTGGCAATGCGATGGACCATTTCCTTTCATCGTAGCGATTGGCCGCTGGTCTAAGTCCCGTGAGCAATTCTATGTCGTTAAGTATCATCTCGCGATCCACGGCCTGGCCTACGTTCATCCGGCCCTGCCCTAAGACGCTGATTGAACCGTCGTTAAGAAGATGGCCAAGCAAACGTGCAAATGCCAAGGTACGTGCTCGGTCGTGTTGCGTTTCCATGCTGAAGGTTAGAAGGCCCGCGTGCAGGGCGTAACCAGATTCGTCATCGCCTTGGTTGTCAGGGGGGCCTTCGAGCCCGACGACTACCCGATCCCTTCCCGGCAGGAGTTCGTCTGCCCTGACCCAGCGTCCGTCCGAACAGAGAATCCTGTGGTCTGGCGTACAGATTAGCGATCGGCCATCCTCTAGCACCAGTTCAACGCAGTCGCGCATGCCATTTTTCATGAGCCCTGACTGTCGAGCGATTCCCAACCTGCCCTTGTCGGTGGGGCCAAAGACCAGAGCGTCACCCATCGCTGGTAGGCTTTCAATGGGTCTGGTAGTCCCGTCGGCCAGCAAAACGGGCGTTCCTTCGGCTATACATGTCGTGCACCCGTACCCCACCAGCGTGAACCCAAGCGCGTCCAGAGGGTTCAGGAGGTCCGAGTTCCGCAGATAGTCGGTAACGACTGTCGAACCAGGGGCGAGGCTGGTCTTGACCCATGGCTTGGCAGACAGCCCCATTTCGACCGCCTTCTTCGCAAGGAGCCCAGCCCCCACCATCACAGTGGGGTTCGAGGTGTTCGTGCAGCTTGTGATCGCGGCTATGACGACCGCGCCGTCCTTCAGCCCCCTGCGGATCGGGCCGTCCTCCGCTTCCATAGCCTGGGACCTCGTGACTGTCGAACCTCCGCCGGAGAGGGGGGCGGTCTTGATACGCTCATCGAGCATCTTCCGGGCGAAGGACGGGACGCTGCGGAGCGTCCTCCTCTCCTCAGGGTTGCGGGGACCCGCCAAGGAAGGTTCTATCTTGCCGAGGTCGACGACAATCACCTCAGTGTAGTCCGGCGCCGCACCGTCGACGAAGAGGCCGCACTGCTTTGCATATCTGCGCACGAAGTCGACATGGAGCGCCGACCGGGCAGTGCCAGCGAGGTAGGCCAGGGTTGCCTCGTCTACCGGAGAGAACCCGACTGTGGCTCCGTATTCGGGGGACATGTTGCCGAGCGTAGCCCTGTCAGGGACTGAGAGACTGGAGTAGCCGTCCCCGAAGTACTCGACGAAAGCGCCGACCACGTTCTTCTCGCGGAGCTTCTCGGTGACTGTGAGGACGAGGTCTGTCGGGGTCACCCCTTCCTGGAGGCTCCCGATCAGCTTCACTCCGAAGACCTTCGGGACTGACATGTGATACGGCTCGCCGAGCATGACTGCCTCCGCTTCGATCCCCCCCACCCCCCACCCGAGGACTCCGAGTCCGTTCACCATGGTGGTGTGCGAGTCAGTTCCGACCAGGGTGTCGGGGAATGCCTGCAGCTCACCGGAGGAATCGCTCGCCGTTATCACCTTCGAAAGGTACTCGAGGTTGAACTGGTGGCAGATCCCCTTCCCCGGTGGGAAGACCCTCATGTTCTTGAAGGACGACTGGGCCCACTTGAGAAGCGAGTAGCGTTCCGAGTTCCTCTCGTACTCCTTCTCAAGGTTCGTCGAGAACGCGAACTCCGTCCCCCAGGCGTCGACCTGAATCGAGTGGTCTATCACAAGGTCGACTGGGACAGTTGAATTGACTTTGTTTGGGTCGACCCCTGCCGCCTTCGCAGCGTCTCTCATGGCAGACAGATCCACAACCAAAGGGACTCCGGTGTAGTCCTGCAGCAGCACCCTGTACGGCATGAAGGGTATCTCTTCGCCGACCGTTCTCGGCCAGGACGCCAGGGAGTGGACAGCTTCAGTGGCGCCGTGGACTCTGCCGGAGTGCCTGGAGGCGTTCTCCAACAGGACCCTGATCGAATAGGGGAGACGGCCGACATCGTATCCTAACTCCTCGAGCTTCATGACATTGAATGCAACAGCCCTGCCGCTGGGAGCCTGTAAGACTTCCCGGAGGCTGGCGACACTTTCCAGGGGCAAACTCAGACCAGTGGGGGCGAGCCTTGGTTCCCGGTATTTGAATTTGCAGAGCGAGGCCCTCTCATGAGGGAGGGGACGATGGCCAGGGTGTTGATGGCCACCAAGACGATGTAAGCCCTGGTCAATGCCACTGTCTTGTTGCTCCCTTGCTCTTGTTGTCTTTCGTCATGATGCAATGAATTTCCCGAGAGGTTCCTGGTCTCTATCAGTATGTTACGGAATCTGCCCCCCCTCTGGCGAAACGTGATTCTAGCAATGGTGGGAATTGCCGCTCCAAGTCGGATCATTCTCTTGACTGCTAGCGAACGCCGAATCAGTGATGTGGAATTATCCTTGGTGTGGGAAACGAAACATGGTTCCCATGGTTCACCGCCGTCACCCTACTTCGATGAATGGCTCACCTGTACTTGATTTGTCTGCGTCCACCTTCGGCAGGACTCTCCTCCCGCGGAGGAGGGAGGGGACTATGGCCAAAGTGTTGACAACAACAAGAACCAAGTAGACGAAATGGAGACCTCCGGCGAAGGCGGTCCTGTCTGAGAGGCTGAGGGAACTAGGGTTTATCGACGATATCACGCTGGTTATGAGCGAGTAGCGCACGTTCACAGTCATCAGCAGGATGACAGCGTTGATGCTGATCGTGTATCCGACGTTGAAGAAAGTGGCCCTCAGGGCCGACGCCACTGCGCGCCTGTGGGCCGGGACCGAGCCCATGATGGAGCTCATGTTAGGCGAGGCGAAGAGGCCCGTCCCCACGCCGCCTAGAATCAGGAACGCGAAGATGTTGAGGTAGGGCGTGTTGACTGCGGCCTCCGAGAAGAGGAAGAGGGACGCGCTGATGACCACTAGGCCGGCGGTGGTAAACGGCATTGTCCCGTACCTGTCGGAGAAGTGGCCGCTCAGCGGCCCTGCCACGAGGAACCCAAAGTCGAACGGCAGCAGCGCCAGCCCCGCGTGGAGCGGTGAGAGCCCCTGGACCAGTTGCAGGTAGAGGCTGATTGCCAAGAGGAACGCGCTCCAAGCGATCGAGTTGATCATCTGGGCTACAGAGCCGCCAGTGAACTCCCTTATCCGGAGGAGGCTCAGGTCGAGGAGCGGATGCTCGGTGCGGCGCTCGATGAACACGAAGGCCACCAGGGAGACGGTCGCCAGGACGCCCAGCCCTATGGCCACCGAGAAGGCGACGAACCCATATGCCGCGAAGGTCATTGAGAGCAGCAGCGAAGTGATGAAGACCGTGAAGCTCATGAAGCCCGGCCAGTCCATGGGCGCCGTCCTCTCCCGCTTGCCTACCTCGTGGAGACGCCTGTATGCCCAGAGGGTGCCGAAGAGGCCCACCGGGATGTTGATGTAGAAGAGGTACCTCCAGTCGAGAACCGACAGAATCAGGCCGCTCAGGGTGAGGCCGCCGACCGCGCCCGCCCTGAAGGCGATCTGGTTTATTCCGAGCGCAGTTCCGAGCTGGTTGGACGGGAAGGCGTCAGCGATGATGGCCGCGCTGTTGGCGAAGAGGGCAGCCGACCCGAGGCCCTGAAAGACCCTGGCCGCGATGAAGGTGTTGGGTTCCCCGGATGAGGCCGTGAGGAAGGAGCCGACGGTGAATATCGCGAACCCAATGGAGTAGACTTTGACGCGGCCGAACATGTCGCTGACCCTCCCGATGAAGAGGAGCGCGACTGTGGCGCCTATTGTGTAGGCCTGGGTGAACCAGATTGCCTGTTCGGCGTCGGCATGGAGGGCGGCGGCCACGGTCGGGAGGCCGACTATCACTATCCTCCCGTCGATCCCGCTCATCAGGACCCCGACGGTCGTGACCGTGAGCACAGTCCACTTGTACTGCATCAGTATCTCCTGCTACAAATCCAGGGGGAAGTGACTAGGTTCGTCGAGGAGTACTTTCGGAAATCCCTGCCTCCAATTCTTGTGAGCGAGGAGCATGGCTTATCACTTCTGAGGAGAACCTTGGGATCGTTGGAAGCCACGATCAAGGAGCCATCTCGAAACGCGTGCCAAAGTGTCGTGATATATCAGTTGGGAAGCGTCTTAATCTCAACTTGAGTTGCCGTCCTCTGAACGGGCTTGGTCTCACCGAGAAGGCTTACATCTGGTTCTTCTCTAAGGGTGACCTCAACGTCCAAAGGCACGGCAGGAAAATCCGTGTGATGGTCGGAACAACTCATCCCGCTATGCTTGAATTAGTCCTCAACACATTCGGCGCTTACGGCAGAAGCATGGTGTATCCAATGACCTGCCCCACGGGATACGCGTGGCGCCTCGCATGCGACCTGCCCGAAGGTTTTGCGTTCTTGACAAGAAACCCCTTGGAAATCCTACGAGCCGGAGTGAGTGGAGATGTATTCTACGCTGCAGTTTCTGGATTCGGGGACGCAGAAGGTCATGTAGGTCTTGGGGAATGCAGAGGTAAGACAAGGGCCAGGTTTTCGGTCAGCAATAGGAATTACCAGATACTCAGTGCGTTCGAAAATGGCCTCATTTCAAGGAGAATTCCTTCGAGCATTGGTTGCACTCTCCGTGGCGGATTGCCATATTACACTCTTGCAGTTAGTGGAGAAAACGCCGTTGCGTTGCTTCCGTACTTGAGTTTCAGGCACCCGGAGAAATCTGAGGCAAAGCAAATCGTAATGGACAATCACGATAGGCCGTGGGACGCCGTAGAAAGCGTCTATCGTGCTTTTCGAACGAAGATACGAAAGCAGCGAGACGACTTTGTGAGCCTCGCCAAAGAGGCCTATCGGATTTGGCCTCTCCGGAAAGCTCAAAGGAAAGAACTGCTCAACGATCGCAGGGATCTCGCAATCAGAATGAGGAAAACCAATCAGACAATCGCAAGGATAGAGAAGCAGTTAGACTGCTCCGAAAGAACTGTTTATCGGTATCTCTCACACACCAAGACTCCGTGAACGCTCACGAGGCAAAGGCTGGGAGATCTGCCAATAGGCTAATCGATGAGAAGAGCCCATATCTGCTTCAGCACGCATACAATCCAGTTGACTGGTTCCCGTGGGGGTCAGAAGCCCTCGCTAAGGCGAAGAATGACAACAAGCCAATCTTTCTCAGCATAGGCTACTCGACCTGTCATTGGTGCCACCAATTCTCGAAAGAATCCTTCGAAGACGAGGAGACAGCCAAGATGATCAACAAGAACTTCATCCCGATAAAAGTCGACCGAGAGGAGAGGCCGGAGCTCGACGCATACTACATGGACGCGGTCCAAGCGATGACCGGGGGTGGGGGGTGGCCGCTGAGCGTCTTCCTGACCCCCGACCTCAAACCGTTCTACGGTGGTACGTACTTTCCCCCGGAGCCCAGGTATGGGATGCCCAGCTTCAGGCAGGTGTTGGAGTTCGTCTCACGGATATGGAAGAACAAGAGGGAGGAAGCCCTCGGGACTGCGAAGGAGATCACCGTTGCGATTCAAAACGCCCAGAAGACGACTGAGAAAGGGAAGCCTTCAGGGGACCTGGTCGACGCGGCAGGGTCCGAGCTCCTGGCGATGTTCGATTCTCAGCATGGCGGGTTTGGGTCAGCTCCGAAGTTCCCTCTTCCACTCTCGGTCTCGTTCCTGCTCAGGTACCACTTCAGAACTGGGAAGGAGATTGCGCTCGTCGCCGCGAGGAGGACGCTTGACACAATGCTGTCGGGGGGGATCAGGGACCACATAGGAGGAGGGTTCCACAGATACTCTACCGACCGCGTGTGGCTCATCCCTCACTTCGAAAAGATGCTTTACGATAATGCACTTCTGGCGCGGCTCTATGTGGAGGGGTACCAGGTGACTGGAGACAAACGTTACTCGGCCGTAGCCCGCGAGACTCTCGACTGGATGCTAACGGAGATGCGGTCGGAGGAGGGTGGCTTCTTCTCCGCGCAAGACGCAGACACCGAGGAGGGGGAGGGGGCATACTACACCTGGACCCCAGCAGAGGTGGAGGCGGTCCTTGGGAAGGACGAGGGGGACGGATTCTGCCGGTGCTATGGGGTGACCCGGGAGGGCAACTTCGAAGGGGGGAGGTCAATCCTGCACCTCAGCGGAGAGGGGAAGGGGAAGGAAGAGGGAGCCAAGGAGTCAAGGGAAAAGCTGTACACTGCTCGCTTGAAACGACAGAGACCACCGACCGACAAGAAAGTCATTACGTCGTGGAACGGGCTCGCCATCTCTGCCTTCGCTTACGCGGGAGTCGCGCTCGGAGAGCAGAGATACATCGAAGCGGCGAACGAGGCAGCAGACTTCATACTGCGAGAGTGCAGTGCCGGGGAAAGGCTGCTGCGGAGATTCGCTGGAGGAGAGGCCGGGGTGGCTGGGACTCTGGAGGATTACGCATTCTTCGTGCAGGGGCTCCTCGACCTGTTCGAGGCAACCTTCGACCCCCGCAGGCTCGAAAGTGCACGCCTCCTGGCGAACGTGATGGTCAAAGACTTCCTCGACGAAGAGAGCGGCGGATTCTTCATGAGTGTCGACTTCCAGCCGGCCAAGGTCAAGGACGGGCATGACGGTCCCATCCCATCCGGCAACTCTGTGGCAGTGATGGACCTCCTAAGGCTCTCGGAGGTGACCGGCGAGAAGGGGCTGAGGAAACTTGCCGAGACGACGCTGGCGAGCTTCACGGAGAAGTTGGAGAGCCAGCCTTCGGGGCATGTCTCAATGATCGCGGGCCTGGATTCGATGCTGAACGGGATGAAGGAGGTAGTGATCACGGCCCCAGGCAAGCTGGAGGGGTCGAGCATGCTTTCGGAGGTGGCAGGGAGGTACGTTCCGAACAAAGCGGTCCTCTTCGCAACACCGGACAACTTCGGGAAGCTGGCAGGGTTGTCCCCGCTCCTCGAGGGGAGGAAGCCAGGAAGGAAGGCGGTTGCGTATGTGTGCGAGAACTCCGTCTGCAAGCTCCCGGCCACGAGCGTCGGTGAACTCAAATCCCAGCTGTCGGCCCTCGGGCACTAGCGTTTTATCCTGGCCGAGGGAGCGGTGAGAACATGGCGAAGCTGTGGGAGATACGCGGGCTCTTTGGGAACGAATACGCAATGGAGCAGGCGGTCGAAGAGCTCAAGAAGCACAAGGGGTTCGAGTGGGTGGTCCTCGACAGGCGGAACCTGTCGGTGAGGCTTCCCGCAAGGGACGAGGAGACAGAGGGGATCGTGAAGCGGACGTTCGAGATACACCATGGTTTCGTCGAATCGGAGGCGCCCCTCGGAAAGTACGACTCGGCCAAGAAGGCGGAGCGGCTCAAGAAGCTGAAGGTAGACGAAGCAAAGACGAAGAAGAGAGCGGCACACTGACCGTTCTCTGAGTTCTAACCCGAGATTGTGACTAGGACTACGCAGGGGGACTTGCTTACGAGCTCGTACTCGTCCCTGGTGAGGGAGCTATAGAAGCCGGTCTGCCTTGCACTGTACATGACCATGACGTCGACCTTCTGATCCTTGACGAATTGCGCTACGTCGTTGCCGACCTCCCTGACAGGGAGGACTTTGAGATTGATGAATCGTCCCAGGGTCTTTATCGCGAGGCTCGTGAAGTAGGTGAAATCCCGCTCCTCCCTGCGGAGAGAACTCACAGTCTCGACTGCGTCGAGAGGGACCGTAGGGGGGAGCTCGATTATCTTGGCGGCCGTTATTTCGACGTCTGCGACAGATGCAGACGAAGTGAGCGCTGCCGCTATTATGTAGGGGTCGGGGTGCTGCTCCTTCAACACCGGTATCAGGATTCTCCTTGGCTTGCTAGGGATTGACATCCCCTCCTTCGGCGTTTCGACAAGAACCACCCTTCTTGAGGAGTGGCGCGCCACATGGTCGGAGACCCTCCCGAAGAGCTCGCGGAAGAGCGGCTCTCTGTGCGCCGACATCACTATCGCCTGGGCGTCCTTCTCCTCTGCCGTGGACGCTATGGCCCTGGCGATTTCTTCGACGCCTGGAGGCCGGGAGCTCGGAGTCACTGGAACGTACTCGTACTTGACCGAGAGTTCCTTTGCGAGGCGCTCGATCTCTTCTTTGAGATGCTCCTCGTGCTCATGGACCTCTTCCCCCTCAAGGACGTGGGTGATGTAGACCTTGGAACCGGAGTATTCCGCCATGTAGAAGGCGATGAAGACTGCGTTCCATTCACGAGGGGAGTAGGTTAGGGGCAGGACTAGCGGAGCGTCACTCCACGACCACTCTACCGTGGCCTCCTTTTCAGGCATCTGCCTTGCGCCCTCCTTTGTACTTCTGATAGATAAGGTAGCCAGCGAGGCCGATAATGAACCAGGCGGCCCCCACAATCCTGCCCACAGGATGCAGCCCCACGAGGATGACCCAGACGAATGCGGCCGATACTACGCCGATCATTGGAATGATGGAGATCTGGTAGCGATTCCCTCTGCGGTTCAGGGTGAAATTGAGCGGCATCTTCCAGCCCTTCCTCACCGGGTCCTTTACCCGCAGAACGATCGCAGCAGCGTTCACGTACATGTAGGCCACGAGGGCGCCGAAATTGTAGATCGAGGTGATCAGGCTGAGCAGCTCTGTGCCGGGGAGGGCTACGTTCACTGCGAGCAAGACGCAGGCTATGAGGGAGAAGATGGTTATGGTAACATACGGGGTCCTGAACCTTGAGCTGACTTTGGCGAGCCCCTTGGGGAGCAGGCCCAGACGTCCCATCGAGAACATCACCCGGGAGACCCCAATCACCCCGGTGTTGGTCGAGATATAGCAGACGAGCGTGCCCATCAGGGCGACCCAGACCGCGAAGATTGGCCCGATGACGGGTAGGTTGGCAGCTATGGGAATCGCTGGGGCCTGGGAATTGTTTGCAACGACGCACGATGCCACTGTGCATGGGATTATGGTCACAGATAGGAGAGAGAGAGTCAGGGCTACGATGACTACTGAGACAATGGCAGCCTTCGTTGCCTTTGGTATGACTGAGGATGTTCGCTTCGTTTCCTCAGCAGCCTGGGAGATCGACTCGATGCCTATGAAAGAGGCGGTCGCCAGGGAAACTGCATACACGAACGACGAATATCCGCCTTGCCCAAAGACGCCCGTCTGGAAAGATCGGAGGACATTACCGAACCATGCGACGAGCGCGCCCGAGGACACGATCGAGGGAAGGCCGAAGACGAGAAAGAGCGAGACCGTGACCAGGTCTACGGCCACTATGAGCTCGTTGAACTTCGAGGAGTACCTGATGCCCACGAGGTTCAGAACGAGCAGCATGAGGATGAGCGCGATCGCTGTCAGACCGTAGTAGGGGGAGAGATGGATGAAACTACTCCCGAATACGTCCTTCGTGATTATGTCCAGGTAGCCTACTGTGGCTAGCGAAAAGAGGGCGATGTCGATAGTATAGTCGAGCATCAGGCCCCAGCCTGCGACGAAGCCGTGGATCTTCCCGAATGCCTTCATCGAGTAGTACTGGCCTCCGCCGGCCACAGGGTATGCCGTGGCTAGCTCAGCATAGCAGAGGCCGGTGCAGACGTAGGTTATGCCTGCGATTGCGAAGGCTAGTGGAGAGACGACCCCAGCGAAGAGCGCGATTACTCCAAGAACGACGTAGATGTCCGCCCCGACGTCTGCGTATCCCATCGAGAAGGAGCCCCAGATGCCTATCTCCCGTTTCAGCTCGTGAGAATCTCTTGCTTCTGGTTGAGACAAACATCACAGCACTCTCCCTAGACTTTGGGCGCCGTTTCATGCGACGATTTAACGGTTCCGAGGGCCTGCAACTGGTTAATTACCGAATGAGACGGGACGGAAGAGCGTGGAAGCGGCCCTCGGAGTGAAACGGGACCTTGCAGTGCTCTACCTCGCGATGCTGGCGTCCAGAGTAGGGTTCGGGGTCATAATCATAATCTTCCCTGCCTATATCGTCAAGACCTCGGACATCTCTGCTGCGGTCGCCCTGGCGCTGTATCCGCTCCTTGAGGCAGCGACCGCGCTCCCAATCGGCAGGCTGTGCGACACGAGGGGAAGGAAGGTCGTCTTCGTGGCCTCGCTGGGTTACATGGCCCTGTTGATGGGTTCCATCGGGCTGACCAGAAACATCTATGCGGTCGCGTCGATTCATGCGCTGATGGGGGTGGGCGCCGCGGGAGTCACTGTCTCGACACTCACGATGGTGACCGACCTCACGGCAGGGGGAAACAGAGGCGCGGGGATGGGCACGTTCGACTTCTCGAACATCGGCGGGTACGCCCTCGGTCTTGTGATTGGGTCAAGGCTGGAAGCAGCCTTCGCTTCTTCCCTCTCCTCAGCGTTTTTCATCACCGGGCTGGCAGTCGCTGGCGCATTCGTAGTCGCTGTCCTTGTCCTCAGGGAGCCCCCCCATCCCAAGAGGGAGGTGGACAAGAGCCTCAATCCGTTCAAGGCCCTAGACTCCCAGGCGAAGGCCACGTTGCCGATTTGGCTCGGCGTCACTGTACTGCTAGGGACTGTCTTCTTCCTCCCCAGGGCCTTCCGCGGGGCGGGTATAACCGGGGGCACGACAGCCGGGCTCCTTGTCCTTGGAGTGCTGGTACTGGGTGCCGGAGCAGTGGGCTTCGGTGCCCTGTCCGACCGCATAGGAAGGGGGAAGGTCCTGCTGATAGGGGTGGTCGGCCTGTTCGGGCTACTCCTCTCCCTTTGGCTCTCGTTCGACGGCGGGGTGGCGTCGCTCTACAGAAGCCTCCCCGTTCTGGGGCTCTTCGCCGTGATGACGTCGGCACTGGTCCCGACGATCTTGGCGACCGTGGGGGACAGGGCAGCCCTGGAGAGAAGGGGCTCCGCGATGGCTCTCTACAGCGTCGTGCTCAGCGGCGGGTCAGCGGTCGGGACCCTTGTAGCTGGGGTGGCCCATTCCGCGTCAGGGCTGACCGGCATCTTCGAAGCTGCGACATTGATGTTCTTCGTGGCTTGCGTCGCGAGCCTAGCGCTCTGGCTCCGTGCCCGGACCAGACAAGTCAGGTAAACCATTATAGTTTCACGATTCGGCGGTGCCGTCGTTGCGGGGGTCGCCCAGCTTGGTCAACGGCGCGAGGCTTAGGACCTCGTCCCTCAGGGGTTCGTGGGTTCGAATCCCACCCCCCGCACATCTTGCTGAGTCCAAAGCGCTGAGCTTATGTAGTTCCTCCAGTATCTATGCTGTAAGAGAAATTGCAGGCTCAAGCCAGCTTCGAAGGCAAGTCAATCCAAGAGTTCCTGAAGGGCTTCCGAAGTGAGGCAACGAAAGAAAGCTACATGAAGAAACTCAAGTCTTTCCTCGAGTACGCAGAAGTAGGCCCTGATGAGTTCCTGGCTAGGACCCGAAAGGATTCCCGCTGGGCCGAGCACATGATCATAGACTACGTAGAGTCGAGGCGCAATCAGGTAAGCGGTTCGACCCTGTCCCAAGTAAGAGACGCATTGAAGCATTTCTACGAGATGAACGACTTCGAGAACGGCATAAACTGGTCGAAGATTACGAAGATGATGCCCCGCGCCAGGAAGACTGGCTCTAACAGGACTCCGACAGTGGAGGAAGTCAGAAACATCGTCGATAACGCCGACCTGCGCATGTAGCGCATGATCCTCCTGCTAACATCCAGCGGAATAAGGGTCGGTCCTATAGACTATCTGACATGGAAAGACGTCGAACCTATTTCAGAGAGGGGTGAAACCGTCGCTGCTGGAGGCCAGTTAGGTGGACAAACTCGAGAGGATTGACCTCTGTTCAAGAGTCCTGAAGACCACAGCTGAAGTAGCTCTCTCAACGGAAGAGGTCAAGGCAATTAGAAGGACCGCTCTAATCTGGCTGGACGAAGCGCTGGGATTGCCTGCTTAAGAGAGGAGGCGCCCACTAGCAGCAGAGGCGCCCAGCAGCTGCACGAGGAGCTTGATTTCGTCTCCATTCCACTCCGTTATGTCCTCAGGGACTGAGGTCCCAGCGACTGCAAATTGTGACTTCCTCCGGTGGTGGATTCCATGAATCCTCATTCCCAATCTTAGGAATTGACTCTACAGTTTAGATATTCCGAAACTGCCTCTGAACACAATGCCAACCTGGAAACACTTTGTCCTTCTTTTGTTCGCATTTTCGTTTTGGCCCCGGTTGCGTTCGCCTCTGGCACGGTTTCACTGCTATTGAATGCCACGTCTTGCACTCTCTACCCATTGCAGGGCACGTCCTCGTGCACGGTCAAGAACAACCATATGACCAGCCTGAATGAGATAGGAACAATGTGCTTCAGTTGGACCAATGACTATCATCTTTCGGTGACTGCAACGCAAACGCAGCCATCATCACCATTCACCCCTTTGTCCTCTTCGATATTCAATGGCCAATGCTTTCCAAACACTGCAGACGTTGCGTTTAGCTTCACAGTGACCTACGTCAACCCGACCTGCACGAACGGACAATACGGAACGACTTTCACGCTCACCAAACCATCTGACGGATCTATGGATTCGAAGACATTCACAGCTAACGTTCACTGTGCCGCTCTTCCCGAATCTTGACATTGGGTAAGAAGGCCGGCCTGGTTTTTGTTCTTCTCGTCCTAGTTGTGGTTCTCCCTTCTCCAACGGTTGGAGGGACCACAGACACCTGCGTCAAGTACCAAGGGAACCCTGTTCTCACGCCTGGACCGCCAGGGTCATGGGACTACGGTGCAATTGGAAAAGAGTTCGTCATGTTTAACGGGACCCACTATGATATGTGGTACACGACGGACTACACACAGCTCGCGATAGGCTTTGCCTCGTCGATTGATGGTGTTTCGTGGACTAAGTATCCATCTCCCGTGCTGACAGGAGGAACGGCTGGTTCCTGGGATGCCGGTGGAGTTGAACGACCATCAGTGGTCTGGAACGGCACTATGTACCTGATGTATTATGGCGGCTCCAACGGGACACTGGCCACCGATATCGGCGTAGCGTTCTCGAAAGATATGATACATTGGCAGAAGTATTCAGGAAACCCCGTCCTCACACGCAGCCCGGGTCTATGGGACGCGTTCTACGTTCGATGGCCGAGTGTCGCTTACGACGGCTCGTCATACAAGATGTGGTACGTAGGCAGGACGACTCTCCAAGCATTGAACGATTCGATAGGACTTGCGACCTCAATTGATGGGTTCCATTGGACAAAGTACGGGGGGAATCCGGTGATCAAGGCAGATTCGGCCGACTTTGCAGGCGTGGTTGCCAGGAATCCGTCAGTGATTCTGGTAGAGCAGACGTATTTCATGGCCTGGTATACCGACTCTACGTTGACCTATTCGACCTCGAATGATGGGGTGCACTGGAGTTCCAGCAATACTTCCCTCGTTTCATCGACAAACGATTCGGTCTGGGACGGTCATGTCAACGATCCTTCCGTAGTCCTGGACGGATCGGTCATTCGTCTATGGTATTCGGGCATCTCTGCGAAATACTCACTGCCTGTTTCGATAGGACTCGCCTACTGCAATCTGATTGTTGTCTCATCAAGTACCACAATAACAAATACAGCATCGACAACGGTCACAGTCCAACAGACAGTTCGAGAGACTACAACAACGACAGAGACTACGCAAGTCTCGACTTTAGAGCCTCCATACTACCTATGGACATCGGTGATTCTGGCGGCTGTGCTCGCCGTGACCCTGGTGATGGCATACCTCACACGTCGGCGAAAGTGACGATTGAGTACGGCAATTTCCTTACTTCTTGCCCTTCTCCGCTGTCGCATTCGCATCGAAGAACTACAGACTCTGGGTTTTCTATTTCATACTCGGCGCTTCGGTTCTTGGGATGCTAGGCTTTGCACAGAATGCGCCGCTACATTAACTTGCTAACTCCTTTCCCTGACCGTTAGCCATCGCGCGCATCAAATCGCAGATTCAGGGACAGCGCACGCCTAAGCTAGGCCTCAATTCTATCCTGACGGCAGAGTGTAGGATTCCCGACCGTTTTTCCGGTCGGAAATCCCGGCGATTTCTTCTCCGTTAGGCATGATTGGCTTTGAACACAGCATGCTGAGTCCTAGTCCCACCCCCCGCACTCTTAGAACGGGGTCGAAGAGAGTGATTCCTTAACGCTTGAAGGATTCCCATTAACCCGCCAACCATCACGCTGGGTCGAGGTTCAGTGGACTCCATCGAGACAATCGTTCACTTGCAGGTGCCCACCGACGTATACATTACCAAATCCGAACAGCCAACAAGAAAGCGACCTATAGATTTGGGCAGAGAAGGTGGGAGTGCGATACGTTCGGAAGCAAAATGCAGGAGAGAATAGTAATCCCACCGCCAGAACCACTACCGCAACGATGATTGCAACGTTTCTCTTCCTGTGCAATATTATGCCGTGGTCTTTGGTGATATTTGGGGATTCAGGAGTCTTGTTTCCGCCCGCTACGCTGAACTAACGTCGGATTCTAGCCCACTTTGCGACGTAAGGTAACAACCCAAGCGCCGACCGCTACGATAGTTGAGACCACAGCCAAATTCAGGAGATTTGAGGCCGCAATTTGCACCCCCGAGATGGCTATCGGCGCTTTCGCAGGTGCGTCACCCTTTTGGGGGCTTGTCAAGGCACCAAGCACCGTTAGGGTCAGGTCCGCGACGTATGAGTGAGTGACGGGGCATTGCCAGCGTCAGCAATCGTCTCCTTTGGAAGTCAAAGGCTGGAATCAAGAGTTGAATCCCGAGACTGTCGTATGAAAGTGGGAGGACAAGTAGGCCCTTGCAGTCTGCGACCTATTGCTTTTGGCTCGACCGTGAGGACAGCGCCCAGGGAAAGATCCTTTCCTCCTCGGCTTTCGTATGCCGCTGTAGCAGCGCTGTCAGCTCCGCTTGGTTCTTCGAGAGTTGGTCGGGGGTCATCACGGAGTACTTCCTCAGCTCTTCCATGAGCGTGTAGATCGGACGGTGTTGCCTGAACACTTGGATCGCTTCATCGGCTCCCTTCACCCCGTAGGCGTCAATCAAGACCTTCAGGACCTGAGATTCCTCGTCCGCGATGTGCTGCCGGAAGACCTTCTCGACGCGTTCAAGGTCTGATTTCGCGCCTGGGTAGTCCTTGCTTCCGAGGCTCTCTTTCAGGTCGTTCAACCCTTTCAGCATCTGCGCATGTTCGGACACCAAGAGGGCCACCAGCTCGTCGAGAGGAAGGCGCCGGGGCATCGACTGACTCGCGCTGGCCCCCGATATGAGGACTATGCTAGGTGGGTGGATGGGCTGTCGGGTCCCCTGTTTGATTGAACAGGCTGTTCTTCTTGTAGTAGAGGAAGTAGCTGATTATGATGAAATCCACTACGATCGACACGTGCATGATCGTGCAGTAGACGCATATCGCCTTCAGGATGAATAGCTCGACCGACACGAGATACGGCACTATTATGAGCCCGATGAATCTCCATCCGAAGAGGATACTCAGGGACCTCTTGAAGACAGAGTCGCTTCCGAAGGCAATGAGGTAAACGAGGAGCAGGTTGATAATGAAATACACGACTGCGAAGAACTCCAGTGGAATCCCGTAGATCTGACTGTAGCGTGACCCCAGCACTGTGTCGCAATTGACGGAGATTCCGAACCACGTTCCCGAGCCGGTGGGACAGAAGGGCAGGGCCTGCTTGAGGTAGAAGTAGACCACGACTACCATCGACGAGGCCCACAGTCCGAAGACTGACATGGTCATCAGTAGCAGGAGTTTGAGTTTGCTGATTCTCATCTTCATGGGTTCTCCCTCCTGGCCTGCTCCTCGATCACGGACTACGTGTACTGGATCCTTGCTGCCGTAACTGCCGGACTCGCTGTCTGACTCGGCGTCCCCGTCTGCGGGACTAGGCCGAGTGAACCCGGACTGTACGAAGCTATGGAGATCGTGAGGCCGTTTATCGGGCTCTGATTGCATACGCTTGTCGGCTGGTTGCCAGTCAGCTTGCATATCAGGGCAGTAATCACGTTAGCCGACTCCTTGATCTGCGTGCCGATGGTGTCACCGGTCCGTATGTCCCCCATGACCTGAGTCCAGTTCTTCCCGCCCAGTGCGTTAGGGTAGAGCATTGCCGTGGGGACGATGTACCTGTTGCCGAAGTCCATGAACGGAAAACCGCTCCCGTAGGAGGACCAGATCGACGAGTAGTTTGAAGGGACTGTCTGTAACGGCTGGCTGTTCCGGTCCTGGGCCTCGAATGCTTGGAAAGTGACGTACTTGCTCGTGTAGGTTGAGCCGTAGAACGTGAAGGTCGGGTAGTCCCCCTCGCTGGGGCTCGAGGCCATGTACAGAAGGTTCGAGAAGTTCCCGAACCGCATCAGCGAGAGTATGATCGACCAGCGCTGCACGGCACAGAACGGGCAGTAATCGGCTCCAATATAGACCACCAGCGGCTTGCCACCGGACGTGAGGGGTGTCCCGGTGTAGTCCTTGATTGACGAGAGCATGGAGGTCCCGGCAGGACCGTACGGCGAAAGCGAAAGCTGCTTCAGACTGGCGATGTCAGCGGACGAAACCGGGCGGCCAATCAGTGAGTCGATGGCTGTGCTCGCAGTGTAAGCATAGTAGAAACCGACTACCAGCACCAGGATTATGGCTGCAACCACGCCGATGATTGTCAATCGCCTGTACGTCTGCCGCCTCTTGACCCGGGCTCGCAATTTGGCTGACTGAAGCTCCAATCGCGGCGCTCTTAAATCCGACTGATGTAAGCCGAGGATCCACCTTCCAGATGAAAGGCTTTTAGTGCTGCGAGGACGAAGACGGAAAAGGCGTCGTATGAGCTTGTTGTCTGGGAGCATGGAGCCGAGGGAATATCAGAGGAAGATCGCAGAGACAGCCGCGTCCTCGAACACCCTCGTAGTACTGCCGACGGGGCTCGGGAAGACTCTGATCGCCATGCTGGTTGCAGCTGAGAGGCTCAGGCAGTATCCTGATTCCAAGATAATGGTCCTGGCTCCTACGAAGCCGCTGGTCCTCCAGCACTTTGAGACGTTCAAGCGGAATCTCGCACTCCCCGAAGGCTCCTTCGTCGCGCTGACTGGGACCGTGGACCCGGGAGAAAGGAGCGTCCTGTGGCTGAAGTCGAAGGCGGTCTTCGCGACCCCGCAGACGGTCTACAACGACGCGAAGCACGGCAGGGTTTCGCTCAAGGACGTCGTTCTGGCAGTCTTCGACGAGGCCCACAGGTGCGTCAAAGACTACACCTACACCAAGCTGGCCCAGGCTTACAGGGAGCATGCCGAGAACCCGCTCATCTTGGGTCTGACCGCCTCCCCTGGTGGGTCCAAGGAGAAGGTGGCAGAGATCAAGAGGAACCTCTTCATCGAGAGGGTCGAAGCGAGGACCGACGAGAGCGAGGACGTCAAGGGGTACGTGGAGCAGACCTCGATCCGGGCGGTCAAGGTCGGCGTGCCTGAGGCATACTACGAAGAAAGACTGCGCCTGCGGGAGCTTTTCAATGACAGGGTCAAGAAGCTGACGAACGGGGGGTTCCTGAGGGACAACAGAGCCACGAAGAAGGCGCTGCTTGAGGCGAGGGCGACCATAAGCGCCCGGCTGAGGTCGGCGCAGGCCAGCGGGGGGCAGAGGGGGTACATCTACGGGGCCATCATCAATCAGGCTCAGGCGGTCGCAATCCTTCACGCCATCGAGGTCCTTGAGACGCAGGGGGCTCCGACGCTTGCGAGATACCTCGTGCGGATGAGGGAGAAGCCCGACAAGGGGAAGTCTGTGTCCTCTCTCTTGAAGGACCCGAAGTGGCTGAAGGTCGAAGAAGAAGCGGTGAAACTCTCCCGCGTCGAGCACGCGAAGGTCGCAGTCGTGCGGTCGGCCGTGAAGGAGCAGTTCAGCAAGAAACCGGCTTCGAAGATAATCGTCTTCACCCAGTACAGGGACACGATCGAGGACATTGTAGTCGCCCTCGAGAAGGAAAGCCTCCACGCACAGAGGTTCGTCGGGCAGTCTGACCGGGTTGGGAGCTTGGGGATGGACCAAGAGACACAGACAGACACCCTGGATAGGTTCAGGAAAGGAGAGTTCAACATCCTAGTCAGCAGCAGCATCGGGGAGGAGGGGCTCCACGTCCCGGACGTCGACCTCGTTGTCTTCTACGAGGCCGTGCCGTCGGAGATCAGGTACATCCAGAGGAGGGGTCGGACAGGAAGAACTACCGAGGGGAAAGTACTGATTCTTCTCGCCGAGGGGACAGTGGACGAGTCGTACTACTACAGCTCCCTCTTCAAGGAGAGCAGGATGATGAAGCTGGTCAGCGAGGCGCAGGAGAAACCAGTGCGGAGAAGGGGGAGGAATCCCACCCTTCTCGACTTCGTCGGCTGACCTGATGGGATTAGGCGTGAGAGCCGACGACCGAGACCTTGATCAGGTTGGTCGTCCCCTTCATTCCCGGAGTCCCGGAGGTGACTACGATCCGGTCCCCCTTGACGGCCAGACCCAGCTCCTTAGCAGCTGCGTCCGCCCGAGTGAAGAGCCAGTCAACCGTCTTCGCCTTCCGGGAGACGACCGGGATGACCCCACGGTAGAGTTTCATCTTCCTTGCTATGCGCGCCTCGGTGCAGAGTGCGACTATCGGCTGGCGGGGCCTGTACATAGCCACCCTTCTGGCCGTCGAGCCGGTCTGGGTCGGGGCCACGATCACCTTGGCCCCCACGTAGTCCGCAAGCCTGCATGCGGCCCTGCCGATGCCCTCCTCTGTGGAACCGCTCACGGCCTCCGGGCTTGGTCGGGGAAGGTAGAGGGACTGGCGTTCGGCCGAACGAGCGATCCTGTCCAGCATTTGGACCGATTCGACCGGGTACTTCCCGATTGCCGTTTCGTCGGACAGCATGACCGCATCAGTGCCGTCGAGTATCGCAGTAGACACGTCGGTCACCTCAGCCCGACTGGGGACCGGGAAGTTGACCATGCTGACGAGCATCTGGGTGGCGACTATCACTGGCTTCCCTTCCGCGTTGCACCTGCCGACGATGTCCCTCTGGACGGCCGGGACGTTCTCGATCGGGGTTTCGATGCCAAGGTCCCCCCTGGCGACCATGACCCCATCCGAGGAGGCGAGGATGTCGCCGAAGTTCTCGACCGCCTCTTTCTTCTCTATCTTCGCGATAAGGATCGGCCCGCCTCGGGGGAGCAGCCGCCTGATCGCCTTCAGGTCTGTGGAGGTCCTGACGAACGAGGCGGCAACGAAGTCCACGCCGTGCGCGAGCCCGAACTCCAGATGGGCCACGTCCGCTGCAGTCGGGTACTCGACCTTCATCCTCACCCCGGGGGCGTTGACTCCCTTCCCTGAGGCAAGTGTTCCTCCTGCCAGAACCGTGCAGAGGATGTCGTCGCCTCTCCGGCCTTCAACCCTCAGTCTGATTAGGCCGTCGGCGAGATGGAGCAGGTTCCCCTTCTCGACCGACCCGAGGAGGTCGGGGTAGTTGACACTGGCCCTTCTGGAATCGCCTAGCACATCGGATCCAGTGAGCAGGAACTGTGAGCCCTTTGCAATGTCAGCTGCGCCGTCGGCCATCTTGCCCACGCGTATCTTGGGGCCCGGAAGATCCTGCAGGATCGCGACCGTCTTCCCGGCTCGCCTTGCTTCCGCACGGATTGCCCCGATGTCGTGGAGGTGGCTGGCTCTGTCCCCGTGTGAGAAGTTAATCCTGAAGACGTCGACGAGGCGAATCAGACGCCTGATGACCCTAGGTGAACTGCTCGCAGGCCCGACCGTGCAGACTATCTTTGTTCTTCTCACAGGGTGATGGCATCGGGCGGTCACAATCTAAGGTTAGCGATATTGACCCTCGGCGCTACACTGTACCTCTTCAGGAGAGTCGTCTCATAGGGACAGGATGTGTATTGAGGGGACGCCAAGCTTATTAGCGGCAGAAAATCGGCCAAGAAAAAGTAGAGAACTTGGGCCCATCCATCGAGGCCGTGAATCTATCGAAGTCCTACGGGTCTTTTGCGGCGGTCTCGAGCCTCAACCTGAAGCTGGAGGGGAGCCGCTGCGTCGGATTCCTGGGCCCGAACGGCGCTGGGAAGACGACCACAATGAAGATGTTCACAGGCCTGATTGCGCCAACTGGAGGGAAGGCGCTGGTCAACGGAGTCGAGTTGAGGGTAGACAAGAAGAAGGCGCTCGCGTCCTGTGCCTCTCTGATAGAGACGCCCGAGATCTACCCGGCCCTTACGGCGCGAGAGGCGCTGATGATGCTCTCGGAGCTCCGTGGGGTCCCGAAGTCAGAGAGGAGAAAGCGGATCGACGAAGCTCTTGGACGGGTGAAGATGCAGGAATGGGAGGACAAGAAGGTCGGGAGCTTTTCAAAAGGGATGAAGCAGCGGGTGAACGTGGCATCCACGCTGCTTAGCGACCCGCAGGTGATAATCTTGGACGAGCCATCCACGGGGCTGGACCCTCGAGGCATGAGCGAGGTCAGGGACATAGTGAAATCGCTCGGAAACAGGCTCGTCTTCATGAGCTCCCACCTTCTGAGCGAGGTCACGGACGTCTGCCAGGAGGTCGCGATGATCGACCACGGAAAGCTTCTAGTCTACGATACGATAGACAATGTCACGGCAAAGTTCGCCGGAGACGGGGGTGCGGCTGAGGCCGGGTTCTCCCGCGACCTTGATGAGGGGACGGTGGCGAAGGTGTTGCGACTTGAAGGAGTGGACAAGGCCCTTAGGACCGACCCGAGACACCTAAGCATCAGGTTCAAGGGAGGGATTCAGACCCAGGAGCGCCTCATCGCCCAGCTTGCAGGGATGAATGTCGGGATAGTGAGCTTCAGAGAGACGTCGACCGGGCTGGAAGACGCCTATCTCAAACTGATCAAGGAGACTCTGTGACCCCGATGTCTTCAGAGAACCAGAGCAGCAACGCGAGGGTTAGCAGCGTGAGCCAGGTCAGGATAATCACGAAGTATGCCTTCCTGAACTACTTCAGGGCCAGAAGGTTCTACGTGATGCTCGGGATAGTCCTTCTGATAAGCGCCCTGTTGACCTTTGCCGCCGGATACTACAGGTCTCCGTTCTTCGGATTCGGTAGCACCGGGGCCCAGAGCCCTTCCTTGGCGTTCTACTCAGCGTTCTGGGGGAGATTCGTTCCTATCGTGATACTACTCTCAGCGGCCTTCTTTGGAGGGGACGCGATATCGGGGGAGTTCCAGAACAAGACGGGCTACTTCCTCGTTCCCAACCCGCTCAGGAGGTCCGTAATGTACGTGGGGAAGTGGATAGCCGCGATGGGTGCCTCGACGCTAATCCTGGCAGTCTTCGCTCTAATCGCATTGGCGAACGGGACCTACTTCTTCGGGACCGCTGTTCCGTATGAGTTCGGGGAATCGATCGTCCTTGCATGGATCTACTTGGTTTCGGCGCTCGGCCTGACCTTCATGTTCAGTTCCTTGTTCAAGAGCAGCTCCATTTCCATACTAATGACTGTGATACTCCTCTTGTTCGCGTTCAATGTAATCGATACAGTCACCACCTCGGTCATAGGAGTCGAACCTTGGTTCTCCATTACCTATGCTGCGGGAATCATCTCCAACGTTCTTGTCGTCCCGTACCCGCTTGGCCAGACCTCCATCACAGTTGGTCCGAGATTCACTTTGACGACCTTCAACGCTTCGATTCCAGAGGGCTTGGCCATAATGGCGGCATACTTCGTGATTTCGGCAGCACTGGGCCTATGGCTCTTCGAAAAGAAAGAGTTCTCGTCGTAGAACTGGGGCTCAGCCGCTGGTCAATAGGAATTCTTTCACTTTCCCGCCGTCGAGGTTCACTATTGAACCCCTCAGAATCCCCTCCGCGTACTCGCTCCCCGGGTTGAGGCAGAGAGTCCTCCCCAGACGGACGAAGCCCTTGGACTCGTGGATGTGCCCGTGCAGTCCCAGTAGCGGGGAGTGTCTCTCTATCGATTCCCTGACCGCCGAGCTCCCAGCGTGAATCATCTTCACCCCCAGCCCCTCCCTCACGTACTCAAGGTTCTGGCTGACCGCCGGTGCCTTGTCGAGTTCCGTGTTGATCGGGGGGACATGCAGGTTGTAGATCGCGGATTCTGGTCTCTTGACTTGGGCCGCCAGCGCCTCGATCATCTCCCCGAGCTTTTCTTCGCTCACCTCCCTCGGGGTCTTCCATGGGGTAGGGTTGGCATAGCCGAGGGTGATCATCTCGTATCCTCCGGCAATTTCAACGGCTCTGTTCTCTGGGTTGACTAACTGGCCCGAGTCCGCCAGGAGCGGGTCGACCTCGAACTTGTCGTCGTTTCCGGGCGAGATGTAGCATACCGTACCGCTCCCCTTGAGCCTCTCCTGAGCTAGTCGGATCCAAGAACCAAGGAGCGAGACGATCGCTTCGTTGAAGACCTTCTCCTCCTTCTTCCTGTCGGCTTGTATTTCCTCCAGTTCTTTGGGGGTCGTGACGAACGAGTATTGCCCTGCGTCCTGCAGCTCCTTGCGGGTCTGCCCTAGCTGGTCTGGTTTGATTGTCGTGTCTTTGCCGAAGAGTCTGAGAGTATAGCCCCCGTCTGGTCGTTCCACTACGGGGATCAGCACCTTCCCAGTGATGTCTCCGCCGAGTATCAACGCGTTGGCCTTGTAGACCTTCGCTGCGTTCAGGAACTTGCGGAAGCACCTGTCAGAGGAGTGGACGTCGGTGATGAAGAAGAGCCTGGGCACGACTGTTCTGCTGGTTTGCGCACGAAGCTGGAGGGTATTTAATCGTGGTTTTGTTCAACCGTGTTAATCGGACCCTATTCGAGGAATCCGAGGGGGTTCTTCCCTTTCGCCGAAAGGACTGCGGCAACGTACATCCCAGCGCTCCACGACTGGCCGAACTGGCCAAGCGCTTCCCCAGTCTTGGAGTGTATCCATTCGTTGAACCCGATGGTCTCCCCTGCCCTGAAGACGTTGTTCGCAGCCGCCAGGCTCTCCGCCTCCTTATCGGCGTAGTCCACGCCGACCCTGTTCAGCGCGCAGACATAGAACCCGCCGACGAACGGCCAGACACCACCGTTGTGATAAGCGTACGGGGCGCTCTGGTGCTGGACAGGAAGGGAGGCGTCGAACCTTGTGTCGAAGCTCGCCCCCTCCGACCTGTAAGGCGGGTGGAGGACCCTCGCAGGGTAGGGGTCTGCGAGCCCCTTCGACTTCATCGTCTCCAGCACCGAGAGGGAGGTACCTGAGTCTGCCACGCGAGACAGCACGCATAACAGGTTCGAGAGGGTGTCGAAGCGCGTGTCTATCCTGTAGAAGGAGAGGTAGTGTAGATAGTATCTCTGGGAGAAGCCCATCGGCCTCCCCTCGCTGAACGCCAGGGAGAGGCGGGGCCAGTAGGGCGCGACCTTCCTCGGGCTCTCGTCATCCGGGAGGAAGACCTCAGTGAACCTCTCCCTCTGCGCCTCGAAGTCGAGCCTGTACGCCTTCTCCATCGACCCTCCGGACGCAGAGAGGAGTTTCTCCATGCACCGGGTGGCTATGAGGAAGAGGATGTTGTTGTAGAGGGTCTTCCCAGTCCTCTGGATCGCTGCATCCATCCAGTCGGCCCCTTGAGGAGAGTCGATTAGCCAGGTGTTGTTCGCGTCCTGGAACCGGAGCCATCTGTAGGCGTCGAGGGCAGCCTCGAGCGGCCCCCTGAGGAGGGTCTTGTCTCCGGTGGCGGCAAAGAGGCTCGTCAACCCGATGATGTACCAGCACGAGGAATCGGTCGACCCGGAGAATCCGAACTCCGGGGTATTGCTCTTCAGGTCGAAGAAGTTGGGAATCTGGCCGAGGGACGAGCGAGTCTCTGCGAATGTGTTCAGGTTCGCTTTCGCGGACTGAAGCAGCTGCTCGTCCTGCAGCAGATTCGCCCCCAGAAACGAGATGAACGAGTCCCTGGCCCAGACCTGGTTGTAGTACACGGTCGAGGCTCTGATCCCTCTCTCCATGCAGTTCTGTCTCAGCACCCCGATTGCCCTTTCGAACGTTCGCTGGGTAAGTCGAGCCACGTGGCAGCGCCCCTAGCGAGAGGTCTCCTCTATCGATTTCGTGATTCCTGCGAATATCTCTGCGACCTTCTTGGTAGCGAACCCCTTCAGAAGGGTCGAGCCAAGGCCTGCGATGACCCCGGTTATCTCGGCGTCTGCGGACCAGGCCATCGTGGTCGGGCGTTCACCGGTCAGCTCGAAGATGCTGTTGATGTTCATGTTGCTTCCGCTTCCGCTCGCCACCACCAGCAGACGTGCTTTCGAGGGTGGAGTCTTGTCCGTTATAGTCATCTTCACTCCCAAGGAGCTCGAGACCACGGCTATCCTCAGCTTCATCCTTGCCTCGAGGTTCTCGGCGTCGATCACCTTCACCTCGTCGGAATCAGGAAGAGTCTTTGCGAGGAAGCTTGGGTCGGTGAGCAACCCGAAGACTTTCGGACGGTCTGCGTCGATGGTCGTTGAACCGTCTAGATGGAGCTGCATGGTCTCGTTCTCGGGTCTTGCGGGGCTATAACTTCACCTGTAAGCTTCGAATTCCTTGCCCAGGACAAGGGCAGCTATCTTCAGTTCCATTATCTCGTCCGTCCCTTCGTAGATCCTTGCGACCCTGGAGTCTAGGAAGTGCTTCGCGACCGGAGACATTATCGAGTATCCGAAGCCGCCGAAGACCTGCACCGCCCGGTCGGCGGACTCGAAGGCGGCTCTGGAAGACATGTACTTGGCAATAGCAGAAAGCCTGTCGGCTTCACCACGCAGCCGGAGGTCCGACGGGCTCTTGTCGTACTCCTCCTTCTTTATCGACGCCCTGTAGATCAGCCACCTGCACGCCTCGAGGCTGGACGCGATGAATGCGACGTGCCTCTGGACGAGCTGATGCTTCCCTATCAGCTTGCCGTGCTGGACTCTTGAAGTGGCCCTCTCTTTGACCTGGTTGAGGCAGTCCTCCATCACCCCGATGCACCCTGACCCTATTCCGACCCTCCCGTTGAGGAGGGCAGAGTACGCGACTGAGAACCCTTTCCCCTCCTTGCCCAGAAGGTCCTCCTTCGGGACGTGGACGCCTTCGAGAGAGAGGAGCGACGTGTCGGAGGTGAACAGCCCGATCTTCTCATCCAGCCTCGTGTCAACCCTGAAGCCCTTCTGCCTCGTATCAACAAGGAAAGCGCTCGGGCCCGAGGCGCTCCCCTTCGGGTACGCGAAGACCAAGATGTTTGTGGCAAGAGAGCCGTTCGAGATCAGGTACTTTGAGCCAGTGAGCGTGAAACCGTCCCCATCCTTCTCGTAGCTCGTCTTCAGCGAGGCAGGGTCGCTCCCCGCCTCCGGCTCCGTGAGTCCGTAGGCGAACAGGATGTCCCCAGTCGCTGCGCCTGGGAGGTACCTTTCCTTCTGTTCCTCAGTCCCCCACTCCTGGACGGCCAGGCTCCCGAGGCACTGATGGACGTCGGCGAGAGTTATTACCCCCATCCCAACCTGCCCGAGACGCTCCAGTGCCAAAGCGTGCACGAGTGGGCGTGCACCCCGGCCGCCGTACTCTTCTGAAATCGGGATTCCCATCAGCCCGTGCTCCTTCAGCACCTTCGGCATCTCCGGGTTGACCTTGCGCTCCAGGTACTTCTCGAACTCCGAGGTCAGCAGCTCGTAGCCTGCAGCGTCGGCGTCGTGCAGGATTGCGAGCTCCTTCTCCGAGAGCCCGACGAGACCCTGGACCTCGTTCACGGAGCTTTCGAAGAGGGGCTCCATCTTGGTCCTTCGAGCCAGGTCGCCCGTCTCTTTAACCCTCACGAAGCTGACGCGGACCACTTATCAAAGTCGATACGCCTGTGTTTCGGCAAAGTGTCAAGTTCGGGCGAGCCAAACCCTCGCCAACCGAACGACTATCGGTGGCCTCGTACCAGGCGCCGAACGCTCTGGTCGCTTATGCGGTGAAGGCGAGCGCTTCCGTGCAGGTTAGGCCGAGTATTTTCACCTCTCTCATGATTTGGTCGATTTCCGCAGGCGTAAGGCGTAGATAGTGTCCCTCAACGGTATGATTTGACGATTGGATAGGTCATCAGCTCTTCGATGGTCCACGTGTGGTCTGTCA
>CAYYYU010000030.1:0-9549 GCA_964476175.1 uncultured Nitrosopumilales archaeon | reverse complement strand
GTATCCAAGCAGAACAACCTGGAGCACCCTCTTCATGTTCATCCTGTCCTCGACCATGCCGAACGGGATGTTGAGGAAGACTCCTGCCATCGTAGTGATGGAGAGGATGAGCCCGGTGAGGAAGGCGTTCCCCGTCACGTTATTGACGTAAATGGAAAATACGGGGGAGGTGACGCCCCAGCCGAAAGTGTAGATGAAGAAGGCGGAGGAGATTGGGAGTATGACTCGATGAAAGTTCCTTACGTGGCGCAGCTCGCTGAGTTCTTTGAACAGTTTGCTCGAGGCGAGGGACAGGATCAATGGTATTTGGGCGCATCTTCCCTCCAATGCAATGAAGGACCCGACGTAGGCTGTCTCTTCGCGGCACGTGTGCGCGGGGTGCCCGACTTGTGGCGGGTGGACTAGCCGAAGGAGGCAGAATTCATGCGGAACCCTTGAATAACCAAATGGCTCTAGGCTCCATCGCCGGAACGAAGCTCCTTCGCCAGCGCACCTTCTAGCGCTTCGAAGCATACCTTCGTCCCTTGGGGCATTGAATCTTTCTTCCCCTCTATAGCTCCGATAATGAAAGGCACCGCGCTGCGCGACACCTGCAGCTCCCTCACAAGGTCCGCGTTCGCCCCCTGAGGAATCCTCGGAAGGCCTATCTTGTCTCTGATCCCCGGCGGCGCAGCCTTTTTAGCATCCCCCTCTATCGTTCTCAGCCACTCTTCTAACTCTCCGGGACCCAGGCCCGCAGTCATCGCGCTCAGCTCAGTCACCAGCGGAGCCATTGACAGTAGAGATTCCAGGCCTGTTCTCTCCTCTGCACCGAGGACGAGGCGGGCGCCCGCTGCGGAGATTACATTCGTCATTACAATGACGAGCATTGCAATCGGAAGGATCTGGTCTGCCCCCACGACCGAGTTCGCGATCAATGTGGTGGCCAAGAGGGCTGGTGTCAACCCCTGCGCCATCATCGTCTCGATGAACCGCCTGTCTCTCTGTCCCTTGTTGCGGTCCACCAACTCGGTGCTGAGAAGCCTGGCGACAACGAGTATTCCAATCACGCCGAGTGCCAGCACATAGGCCTCGGGGCTCGTGAGAGTAGTCCTAGGCACCGAGAATCCGAGGAAGAACAGGAAGAAAGTCCTTAGAAAGAAAGATATCTCAGCCTGGAAAGCAGACACATAGTTCAGCGAGGTCGCCGGCAGAGAATCGGATAGGCCCAACCAGGGAGGAAGTCCCGCAGTATTCTTCATCATCAGTCCGACGGCAAGCACGCCTATCACGCCGCTTCCGCCGATTCCATTAACGAACACGAAGGCGAGCAGGACGTAACCAACTGTTGCAAGGTAGAAGTAGTCTGAGTTGCCGACGAATTTGCCTATCCTGAGCCAGGCGAGCCCAAACAGGACACCTCCCACCGATCCTATGAGGAGTTGGGCAAGGAAACTGACAGAGATGAGAGGCAGCCCCTGCAGATTGAGCGGCACATTCTGCACGTACCCGTTCAGCAGGACGAAGAACAGGACTATCAGCACCAGCGAGTCGAACACGGATTCCAAGGCGAGGTTAGAAATCAGATCGGTTCGCGAGATACGCTTCGCCAGATATGGCACCACCACCATGGATACCTCTCCGCCTGCAATGGAGCCCAGGAACAGAGCGTGGTACAGGTCCCAGTGGAAAACCAGGGTGAACGTGATTGCGATGAGGTAGATGGAGAGGCCCATGTACAGGGCTGAACGCAAGATCGCCGACCTTCCTTGTGACACGACCTCCCGCGCCTTCATGCTCATGCCTATGTCGAAGACCACCATCACGAGCGTGACCTGTGATAGAAGGGGGAGGAGGGAGTCGATGGTCGGGACGGGGAGCACCCCAAACCACCGGGTGACTATCCCTGCGGCAATGAGGAACAGCGTTTGGGGTATCCCCTCCTTGTTGAGCAGCCAATTGCCGGCGAAGCCTATGAAGATGATGGCGGAGACAACGAGGAGAAACGTCCCTGTCGATACCGGCAGGCAGGTTCACCTGCCAGCGGCGGCCGTTGCGCCACTACAGTGGCGATGTTTTCGTGTCTCCCATGAGGGGACGGCCAAAGGACCGACGTCCATGCGAGATTTCGATATATGAATGCTCAGAGACAAGCCGAGTGGACGGGTTCTGACGCTAACGACCCAGCGTGGGACGGAGTCCTGAACCGTTCGTCACGCCACCTCGTCGGCGCTTGGACTTCCGCATGGAGAACGGGTCTGATGGCCGCGGGTGCGACCGCGGCCCAGGCCATCTACGACATGGATAGCAAGTGGAGGCATATTCAGGCGGATATGCCAAATCTCCCCATGAGGACGTGCTTGACACGGTCGTTGACCAGGAGAGACAAGCCCATGGCATATGTGAAAGCTATCGCCAGGTAGGAGGGCGGGACTGGCGTTACTCCTGGGATCCCAACAGTTACTAGCAACCCTACTGCCACCATGTCAACAATCATGGATACGATCAACGGCCTGCTCGGAGCAGAGTTCCAGAAGGGCCCCCTTTCCCTCACGATTAGAACGGTGAACATACCTAGGTAGAAGAAGGCTGCAAAAGTGAAGGTGTGCAGGAGTTCAATGTTCTTCGACAATCCGAGATAACTGAGACCGATGAAGAGGAGTCCGAAGAGTTCAATCACTGTGAACACGCCAAGCAAGACGCCGACCTTCACCAGGCCCGAAACATTCCATTTCTCAGGTCGCTTTGACCACCTAACCGCATCGGTCGAAAGGGAGATTGTGACGAAGTCGACGACGAAGAGCAAGAGGACGATGTCCAAGGCGGAGACCACGTAGTAGCCGGTGAGGAGGAACGCCAGTGCGATGAATACGGCGACCTCGAAGGTCTTGACGATCTTGTTGAGAGTCCAGGTGACAATCCGCTGGTATATCATGCGTCCAACTTCCACCAGGCCGACTATGTTCGAGAGCCCTTCATCCGTCAGGACGGCGCTCGCGGCGCCCTTTGCCACGTCGGTCGCGCTGCTGACAGCAATTCCGACCTCAGCCTGCCGCAGTGCGGGTGCGTCGTTCACACCATCGCCTGTCATGCCTGTGACGTGCCCGCTCGCCTGAAGACTCTTCACAATCACATATTTGTCCTCGGGATAAATCTCAGCAAAGCCACTGCTCCTCTCTGCGATTTCCGCGGCCCTTGACGGCTGCTTCTCCATCTCAGTCTTGAAGTCGGACGCACGTACCAGCGAGTTACCAAGGCCGACCTGATTCGAGATTTCTTTGGCTATTGGGAGTGCGTCGCCAGTCAGCATCTTTACGGCCACACCAAGATCCCCCAGCTTTCTTATCAGCTCCTTGGAGTCGGGACGAGGCATGTCGTAGAGCGCGACCAGACCGCAGAACCTCAACGCGCCGTCCTTTCCTGTGGCGGCTACTGCCAGCGTCCTGTAACCTCTCGAGGCGAAATCGGTCATCTTATCTTCGATTCCGGCATCCTCCAAGTTCACTGCACAAGCTTGAGCAACTACATTCGCTGCTCCCTTCATTACCCTGAACCGCCTGCCGCCCGAGGTGATTGTCGCCTCCGTCCTTCTGGTCTTTGCATCGAAAGGAATGAACTGGCTCTGGCCGTAAGTCTGGTTCAGGAGATTCCGCTCTCTAGCGGCGGATATGAAGGCCACGTCTATGGGATCCTGATTTGCCTCTTGGGACGCAAGGGCCCCGTTCAGAATTACGCTGTTCTCGTCAAAGCCTTCCCACGGGATGACGTTCGTCACCGAGAGCCTGTTCATCGTGATAGTGCCTGTCTTGTCTGCGCAGAGGATGTCCATCGAAGCCGCATCCTCAGATGCGCTCAACCTCGTGACCAGCACTCCCTTCTTCGCAAGCTCCAGGGAACCGATCGCCATGCTGACCGTGAACATCGCAGGGAGCGCCACGGGGACTGCAAAGACCACGAGCACAAGCGCCAGTGGAACCACGGTTATGATGTTGGTTCCTTCTGCGTAAGACGCAGATAGGACCAGCGCTATGAGGACGCCGACAATCACTAGCAGCCATCTGACCACATTCGACGTGATTTCTTCCATGTGCAGCTTCGGCCTGGCAATCTGAAGCAGTTCTGTGGTCTTCCCGAAGTAGGTATTGATCCCGGTGGCCACGACGACGGCGTTTGTTTCACCTCTCTTGACAATCGTGCCGGAAAAGAGCAGGTCGTCGACCTTCCTTTCAACCGTCATTGACTCCCCTGTGAGGGCAGACTGGTCAACGTCGACTTCCGCTTCTTCGACCATCTTGACGTCTGCTGGAACGAAGTCCCCCGCCCGCACCCTGACTATGTCGCCGGCCACCAACTCCTTCGCCGAGAGGACGTGCCATCTCCCGTCCCTCAGAATCCGTGCGTTGACTTGGAGCCTTCTTCGGAGTGCTTCCACGGCGTTTGAGGCCTTTTGCTCCTGTGCGAACCCGATTGCTGCATTCACTACCAGTAGGCCGCCGATTATGTAGACGTCGGAATACTTCTGCAACGCAAACGAGAAGAGCATGGTCAACTCCAGCATCCACGGGGTCAACCCCCAAAATTTCGTCGCTAGCCTGAGCGCTGGGCTGATCTTCTTCTCGGGTACTTCGTTTCGACCGTACTTGCGGAGCCTGTTTTCCGCTTCCTCTTCGGATAAGCCTAGGCTGGGGTTACTCCCCAGCGCTTTCAGGACTTCTTCGTGGGGAAGGTCCTTGTAGCTGGTCTTCCCGCTTACTTCCTCTTCGGCATTATCCCCGCTAGAGGCAGGAGTCAAAGGGTTTTTTCAATCCCCGCTCTCCTTCGTTCTTAAACCAGCCTCCACGCGAGTGCCTTGATGATGTGGCAACCCACCGAACCCGAACCATCTCTTCAATTCAGACCGCGTTTGTTGCCGGGGGGCATAGCGACCGTACGGGTCTTACGAACGAATGCGTTTCTGGATTTGGCGACGAATCTTAAGACACTTGGACGGAAGCGCTGACGAAGACTAGGTTCCGGGCGGTGACTTCCGCTTCACTACTGACAAATGCAGGCCTTCCCTCCTCACAACCACAACTTCGTCGCCGACTGCGAGGGTCTCCTTGCTCCTCGCTGACCAGTCCATTCCATCAACCCTTACTGAACAAGTCGTTCCTCTTTCCACAACCAGGGTGATGACGCCGGCTCTCCCCAGAGGGTCGTAGCCTCTGGGTTCGACGCGCTCAATAGACTCCTTTACTTTGACTACAAGTATGACGCCTCCACCCATGAAGAGCAATAGTGCTGTCGTGAGTGAGAGAGCTCCTCTGGTGCTGGCCCATCTGAAGAGGAGAATCATTCCGGTGCCAAGGAATGCTCCTATCATTACGAGTGAGCCGATTCCCCACCTGTCCATAGAGAAGAGACCTACCTCTTCGCGACCCGCCGGAGACCGCGCAGAGAGATTTCCGGTAACTAGACGAACCATGTTGGTCTCGGAGAATCAGTGTTCGGGAGAGTCTTAACTTTTCACCCGCAGCTTTGCGCTCCTCCCCATCAGCAAGCGGCTCGGACCGATGCCCGGCGGAAGTCCGGACGGCTGTGAACGGACCCGTTGTCGGAAGAAAGATCGAGTCGTCCTCTAAAAGTCTAACAAGTCTAATTGTGAGTTATTTCTGGGCCTCACGAGAACCGAGTCCCGGGCCGTTCGATTCCCGGATTCGTCTTCGGATCAGGATACCAACGTGCCTATTGTATGCTCTCTTTCTCTAAAAGCACCACTGTTGCTTTGACCGTCAAGTACACGGTCATGACTTGGGGCACCGCACGTCGTTAAACACCATACGCACAGAGTTGAACGGCGCAGGCTCTTTGGGTCGGGTTCAGGCAGAAACCTGGAATCTTAGAGAGAGTGCTTAGGCCCGCACCTGCGGGCTCGAATCCCGGCCGGGGCAGTTTTAAGCTCTGTTCGATACAAGGAGCCCATTCTGAGGTATCCTGGGCATGCGCAGGGAGATAACCACCTATATTCAGCATTGTAGCTCGCCCGTCGCGCTGGCCTACAGTCCACGAGAAGACCTAAAATGAAGGCCTGCAGGTTGATCGACTGCAGGTGACACGCGGTGCCGCACAGAATTCAAATCTTCTCCGGAGGCTGCGAACTCTGCGACGAAGCCATCGACATCGTCGAACTGGGAAAATGCAAAGATTGCAAGATGGACGTTATTCCTGTCGATGCAAAAAGCAACCGAGCGCCGATCAAACGGTACAGGATCAACGCCGTGCCGTCAATCGTGATTGACGGAAAGATTAAGGTGGTGGGTGTCCCCACTTTCCCATGGTTCTGCGGGGACGAATTATACCGGAAGCTCGAGAAGGAGTATCCTTTGAGGGCTTGAGAATGCGTCTCGAAAATATGGACTCATCCTTGAGGCTCGCTAGTGTTCTCGGAATCTCCTCGCAGGCTCTCAGTTGGCACACGAAGCGCCTGAGGAAGATGGGAGCGGTGGCCGTCGAAGTATCGAGTCAAGGCGAAAGATTGTATGCGTTACCCGACGAACTCCGCCAAGTAATTCGAGCCTGCGCAGTAACCTCTGGGTGGGAAATGCCAGAAATCTTGCAGACCCAGACAGCCCGCTAATTCGACTATTTGATCATGGTATCAAAAGCCTGCCCGGAACGGCTGCACTCGAAGACGCCATGTCAACGGTCTTCATGGAGCAGCGAACGTCTCGCCAAGTACTCCCCCAAGATCTTCTTCTGCCCTCTACGTAGGATTTCCGCCAATGTCGAGGTCTTTACTCCCGTGAGCGACGCCAGTCCCGTCAGGCGCATCTTCTTCGGGAAGTCAAAGTAACCCCTTTCGAACGCAATCGTCAGAATCTGCTCCTGCCTTGCAGTGAGGAGCTCCTTGTCTTCCAATGTCTTCTTCATTTTTACCTCGAAGGAGATCTTGTGCCTCTCGAGCGCGATGGTCAGCTCCCTGAAGGAGTCCCCGCTCCCGAGGACGGTCCACTTCGCCTGTCCCTTCGATACCACTGACACCGAAGCTAGAAAGCAGTTGGACCTGGCCACCTCCCGGCAGACTGTGCATCTGGCTGAGGTGGTGGAACCATAGACGTGACCGCTTCCTGACCTGATGACTTCGAGGTCTAGTACGTCGCTGTCCTTCCTGATTGCTTCGATGAGTTCCCCCGTGAGGCCCGGTTTCGTCTGAACGTCGAAGAGATGCCGCATGGTCCCATTCGAGGACAGCTTCGAGTCTAGGATTTCAACAGAGCCCGAGTATTCGCTCACAGCGAGGTCTATCCAACTGTGGGGCTGAGGGCATTGAATCACTGCCTCGAGCATGCCCAACCCTGAAATTTCGTTCGGTTTAAGAAATACTGTTCGCGGTTCACAGGTGGTAGTCGGCGAGCCAGAAGACGACTTTCTCTTCCTTCTCCAGGTGCCTGTTCAGCAAAGACCGAAGCGATGAGAGCTGATCTCTCTGGTCTGCAGAAGGGGCTCCGCTGACCAGGCAGGCGTCAGCGAGCCTGTCGAACGCTTCTTGAATCGATTGATGGTCCTTCACCAGTTCTCTGGTTGGGCTACTCCCCTTGAGCTTCGCATCGAGTGGTCCGTAGAGGGCCGTTTCTTCGTGGGCAAAGTGTGTCTTCAGCAGCAATCCCAGCCCCGCAAGAGATTCGCGAAGGTTTCTTCTCGAGCTTGGACTGAGTTTGCCGATTTGCCTTCCAACGGTACCGACTCGTCGGACGATGACTCTGTGCTCATCTCTCAGCAGGGTCACCTTGTACTGAGGAGCCATCGGTCCGTATTGTCGAGGACCTTCGGGTAAATTCTTGACCCCTATAGTTATCGGGATGTCGGAGTCGGGCATCCCTTAAACTTTAGGGCCAAGGCTTAACCAAATTCGGTCTGGAGAGATATCCGAACGGGAATGAAGGGGATTGGTAGCCGCAGGGCAATGTCGTCAGTAGCCGTCCTTGCCGTATTCGTCATCTTGGTAGTTGGGGTCTTTGGTGTAGCCTACGTGGATAACACGCAATCGCTCAGCGACCAGATCAGCAGCCTCCAGTCACAGTTGAACTCCAACACTGCGACGACCATTGGCTCCTCCGACCAGCCCTCTTCATGGTCGACTCCTACCTGTACGACCTCTTCGGGGAGCACAAGTGTAACGCTCGTGGCGGAGAAAGCCCAGGTGCAGATTGCCAAGGGGGTCGCCTACGACGGCTGGTCGTTCAACGGCACGGTCCCCGGCCCCACGATCTTCGTGAAGCAGTGCGAGACGGTCCACTTCACCCTCTTCAACAACGACACCATGCCTCACTCGATCGACTTCCACGCCGCGCAGGTCAACTGGGCCACGGCCTACGCCCCGGTCGCACCCGGCCAGTCCCTCTCTTTCGATTTCGTTCCTGCATATCCTGGCATCTTCATGTACCATTGCGGTGTCCCGCCTGTCCTCGAGCACATAGCCAACGGGATGTACGGAGTCATCGTAGTGAACGGGACTGGTTCAGACGCCCTACCTCCGGCGCCAGGAGGTCAGTATGTCCTCATCGAGGGCGAGTTCTACCTGAACTCCCATCCTAACTCTGACGGGAGCTACGGCGGCAACTACACGAAGATGTTGGCCTCGACCCCCGATTACGTCGTCTTCAACGGTGAAGCGTTCCGGTACATGACGTCGCCCCTCATAGTCAAGCCTAACGAGCTTGTCAGGCTCTACGTCTTCAACGAGGGCCCCAGCATCTGGGAGGCGTTCCACGTGATCGGGGGCATAATGGACACGGTCTACATCGACGGCAATCCAAGCAACGTGCTGCACGGCCAGCAGACGGTGAGCATCCCTCCCTCTGGAGGAGCGATAGTCGACATGTACTTCCCTGACGCCGGGGGGAAGAACCCATTCGTCAACCACGCCTTCGCCTACGCCCAGAAGGGGGCGATAGGGGTCTTCCAGGTTGAGAACGGCACCTCCACGACGGGGACGACCACCACGACGACCAGCACCGCACCGGCAGCAGGGTCGGTCGTCAGCATGCTCCCAGGCTCGGCGGCCCAGACGACCTCCACCTACTACTCGCCTCCCACGATCACTGTCGTGATAGGAAAGAACAACACAGTGACCTGGGTTAACAACGACGACGCTCCTCACACCGTGACGGCGACGGACGGCTCCTTCAACTCGGGCAACCTGAACGCAGGCCAGAGCTGGAGCTATACCTTCACGGCTCCTGGGACCTACACCTACTACTGCTCCTATCACTCGTGGATGAAGGGAACAGTGATCGTGAAGGAGGGCTAGGAGGCTGATGGCATCTTGGCGCGCGGCCATCAGAATAGAAAGCAAGGCGCGGCCTTTTCAATTGCCGTCGTTTCGGTTTTCATTGTGAGTGCCCTCTTCGTCCAGGGGGGCTCCCCGAACAAGACGGTTCCTACGTCGACGGCGCCTGCTGGTGTTACGATGACCTGAGCCCCGGTATCGCTCCCCTGCGCCGTCGACGTAGGAACCGTCTTGTTCGGGGAGCCCCCCTGGACGAAGAGGGCACTCACAATGAAAACCGAAACGACGGCAATTGAAAAGGC
>CAYYYU010000029.1:0-9063 GCA_964476175.1 uncultured Nitrosopumilales archaeon | reverse complement strand
TTGTACTGGTCCCAGATTCGGGCAAACTCGTCCAGCATCTGCCTCGAAGTTCTGTCGCTCAGCCTTGCGGCTGCACTTCTGCCAACGAGCTCGCCGAGGTCACGCATGACCTGCTTGGATGACAGACCAAGATACTTCAGCAGAGGCACGATCGCGGGGGAGAAATAGTCGCTCATCGCTGGGAACTCCTTCCAGAACTGGTCCTCTTTCGGTCGGACTTCCACTGTTTCGGAAGCCATGCCTGCATAGGGGAAGGGGCGTAGGTTAAGGCTGCTCCCTAAGGAGTTAGGGGACGACCAAGGCAGGGTACGATTCTCAACGGTGAGAATCGCGCTCCCGCATTAAATACGGGTTACATACCCTAACGAGTTCGGGGGACATGTTAAGGCAAATATCGCTGGAGATACGGTCAGAAAGCGACCTCCAAGCAGCTGCAAGGATGAACGGCGCCAGGCTTTCCGTAGTAGACTGCAGGTCGTTCAACAAGAAGGGAATGACTTTGCTTCTGAACATCGAGGGGAATCCGGAAGCTCTGCGAGGTACTGTTGCGAACATCAGGAAGATGAAAGGAGTGAGGCAGGTGTACGAGGGGGAAGACGGTGGCGAAAAGACCCCGCTCCTAGTCGTGCTCGATAGACCCAGCATATGCCGGGCTTCCAGCGACGCAGCGATAATCTGCCTAGAGTGCCCTTTCGGCTCGACCGACGGACCCGCTTCGTGGCGGTTCATAGCAAGGAGGACCAGTGACCTCCGACAGATCATGACGAAACTGGGCCGTGAAGGGGTCGAAGCAAGAATTGAGGACGTTTCCCCTCTCGACCAGAAAGCCACCCTAACAGGAAGACAGAAGGAAATCATGGCGACGGCTATGGCCAGAGGTTACTTCGACTTTCCCAGAAAGATCAGCCTAACTGGGCTGAGCCAGCTGGTCGGAGTGAAACCTTCGACGTTGAGCGAGATCCTGCGGAGCGCCGAGCGGAGAATAATGCAGAATGCCGTCGAAGTGCCGCTCCCCGAAATGAAGGAATAGCCAAGGCGACCGGCGCAGAACGAATCAGACACCTATCCGACTGATGTTTCTATCGCGTGGTCGTCTGGGGGGTGCAAGCGCACTGCTACCTAAGCTGTTAGGGACGCTGAGCCTAACACGTTAGGGAAATTCACTATATCCGTCCCTAACAATGGAGCCTTATGAGCTTCCTAAAGAAAAATGGAAGACTTGCAGGAGCAATCCTTGCATTGGCATCAACACTCCTACTCTTCAACGTCACCCCGGCCTTCGCACTCTCTCAGGGCGAGCTGGTGAGCGGGGGTTCGATCTGGCTCGAGACTACAATAGCGGTAGCGATGGTTTTCGTTACTGCGATGGCCTTCTCGCTCCAAATAGCGAGGGGGTACTTCCTCAGAATCCTCGACAAATTCACCCTCAGGCTCGGCGCCGACATCTGGTGGCTGGCGTACGTCCTGATCAGAGACGCGCTTATCTTCTTGTCATTCGTGATGGGGCTTATGGTCTTCTTCCCGGGGACATTCCAGGACTACCCGATGGCAGTCCCGTTCATGCCACTTTCGGTGGTGTTCTTCGGGGCAGCGCTGATAACCAAACTCTACTTCGACGCTGACGAGAACAGGACCGCCTTCCGGGTGGTCACTGTGCTCGTCGGCGCAGGGGCAGCGCTCTGGATCTTCGGCACGATGTTCGTCACCGAAACACCTCTCGCGCTCGCAACCTTGCCGGCGGGGGTCAGCCTCAACGGTGGATTCTGGGCCGCAATCTACAACACGTTCAGCTCGACGGTTAACGTCGACCTGTCCATGTACTCGTTCTACGCCTGTTCAGCGGCATTATCCGTCATAGCGGCCGTGGGCTTCGCCCATCCAATCCTTCACTCCAGAGTGCGCGGCAGGAAGGGTCTCAATGTCTCAACGTCAGGGGAGAGCCCGGCGTCGCCGGCGATCTTTCCGAGCAGAGCGACTCAAAGACAAGACGCAGAATTCGGAGTCAGACCGAACAAGCCATCAGGTTCCTTGCAAGCGCCGACGGATCTCCGCAGAGAGCCCGTCGACTACATAGCATAGGGGGCGAGAGAGAATTGGGGCTCTACAGATTCATCGTGGACGAAACGCGGTGCATGAACTGCGGAGCCTGCATGGACCTCTGCCCCTCCACCTGTATTGAGTTTACCAGGCCGACTGATGTCAACTTCTACGGCTCAATCATGGACGGTTCCAGCCCGAAGTCGTGGATGATGGAGAAACCGTACCTGATAGATCAGGAGAGGTGCACCGGGTGCGGCGTCTGCGTGAGGGAGTGCCCAACCAACGCGGTCACGGTAGAGCTCGACCCTTTGAAACCGGTGACTGCCCGCCCGAAGCCGGTGATCATAAGGAGGGAGAGAATCCCTCAAGATGGATACTGGCACCCGCTTTCCGAGTACACCCGCGAGTTCCTGAAGAGGCCAGCGGGGAGCCCCTGGTCTGCTATCGCGGGCTGGAAGCCTATGACCAAGGCAAGGGGGGTGGGACAGACGTGGCGCACGATGGAACCCGAGGAGAAACAGGTTGCCTCTAAGCCGAAGCTCACACCGCAGACGGTCGAAGAAGAGAACGGGCAGTAAGAGCTTCTCAAACCTGAAAATCGCCTTCCCTGGTTATAAGTGGAGACGGGTGCTGGCGGACCTGTGCCACCGGGACCGGGGTCGAACGGGAGGGGAGGACGCGAGGCATTGCTCCTAGAGGGGCTAGCCGTACGCGCCCAGACAATCGACTGCCCGCTCTGGGCCTACAAGGTTGAGGTGACGAAGTGCAGCGGAGCCGGGGAATGCGCGGCTGTCTGCACTGTCAATGTCTTCGTGACCGATGCCGACGGAAGGTGCACGGTCGCCAATGAAGAGCTCTGCTTTGGGTGCATGGCTTGCGTGGCGCAGTGTGCCGAGAACGGGGTAGAAGTCGAGCCGAGGGATGCTCGTCGCTACCCCTCCATCGAAGACCTCTTGCGCTAGAATCAGTTCGCTTAAGAATCGGCAGGAGGGTGAACTGAGAGGCACTCTGCGATGGAGATTGGAATGGGGCCGAGTCTGGCTGTCGAACAATGCGGAACCGGAAGGCCCTGCTACTGGACGGACGGCGAATCCTTCGCCCGGGATGGCTCTAGGCGGACGAGCCGGGGCGAGGGCCTTTTCCCCGAAGGTGCGCAGAGAACAGGTGAACAGTAGTTGGATAAAGACAGACTCTACGGCTATCTGTCATTTCTCATCCCGTTTCTGATTTACGTCGTTACGCTGAACGGCGTGTTCCAGAGCGACTATCCTCAGAGCATCCTCGGAACGCAGTACGCCCTGTGGAGCCGCCACTCCTTCAGCCTCGGGGCGCCTGATAGCCTGCTGGTGCAGACCACCGACAAGGGACTCTTCAACGGGCAGTACTACAGCGCCATTTCTCCTGGCTTTGCTATTGTGTCGTTTCCCTTCGCAGCCATGGGGTTCATACTTGACGGCAGCAAGCTGAACATATTCGGGAACGCGCTTCTCCTCGACGAACTGTTCTTGGGCATGACGGCAGCGCTTGCCGTCCTCTTCACGTACAAGATATGCAGGTTCTACGCGCAACCAATCCCCAGCTTCATCTCTGCCCTCGTCCTGGCGTTTGGAACATCGGTCTGGCCCTTCGCCACCATGATTTTCATACATGATGCGTCTTTGCTGTTCTCTGTAGCCTCGGTCTATCTGGTCCTAAGGTATGCGAAAGGCAACAGTAGTTGGACCAGCCTGCCGATTGCCGGGCTCAGCTTGGGCGTTGCTTCTTTTGTGGAATACATCGCTGGGCTGGCTGCCATCCCGATTCTGGCTTACCTCATCTTGACGAAATCGAGGACCAGGAGCATCGCATCCTTCGTTGGAGGGTTTCTTGTGGGCCCGCTGCTTTCGCTGTCGTTCAACTACCTGGTCTTCGGGAACCCCCTGCTCTTTCCTGAACAGCTGAAGGGAGACTCCTCCGTCGGCCTGCTGGCCAGGTTCGACCTGCTTGGATCAGCCCTGCACGCGGCACTCTATCTCGTTTCGCCGTACCGAGGGCTTCTGTACTTCTCCCCAGTCCTCTTTCTCGGCCTGTACGGGCTGTACAGAATGGCGAAGTCGAGGCAGACCAGACTCGACGCGGCTCTGTTTGTTGCGATTTTCTTGACCGTCTTGGTCGCGTACTCGTCCTGGCAGGACTGGTCGGGGGGGCTCGCGTACGGGCCTAGGTTCCTGATCCTTGGGCTTCCCTATCTTGCGGTCCCGCTTTGCATCGTTCTGTCCGAACCGCGCTCAATCCCGCTCAGGGCGGGGTTCCTTTCCTTGCTGATTCTGAGTTCGTTCATCGAAGGAGTGGGGGCCCTGACGACCGCGCTTTCGGTCTCTGGAAACACATCTTTGTACCAACCTCTTGTGTTGAACATTCCGTGGTTGCTTCAGGGAAGGCTCGACAGTTGGTGGATCGGAAGGATTGGCGGCTCAGTTCCATTGGTCGACCAGGTCTTTTCTGCCGCCCTCTTTGTCATCCTATGGTGTGCATTCGTCCTCCTGCTTCGCAAGCTGTGGAGTGCCTCAGACGGGCTTCCCCGACCAGCTCCGGGCGGGACGGGTCAGGTGAAGACAGGAACGCGCCAATCGAGTTAGGCCGGCGGGCCCAGTGGGATTAGCACCTGAATGGGTTCGGGAAGTGGATTCTCAGGCAATGTTCAGAGTGACTAGCTTACCGCCGCTAGCCAATATGTCTGATTCGATTGTGCCCTGAAACATGCCGTTTCTGTAGTTCTAGCTTGGCTCAGTCTTGATTGTTCGCAGAACCGCGGCAAGGATTTCCCCTCTTCGCTTGTTCACGATTTCGCTGTGAAAGGCAGGTTCCCAGCGCTTTTCCGAAACGACATCAGTGACGATTTGAACTGCCGCTGCGTCGACCCTTCTGTAAGCTGCAACCGCGAAGATTGCCGAGCTTTCCATATTCACTACTTTGGCACCCATTTTCCTATACCGAACCACCTTCTCCTTGGTTTCTCTGTATGGGGCGTCTATGGTCCAGGCGTCTCCTAGGACAAACTTGACTTTGCCCTCTTGAAGGGACATTTCTAATCGCCTTCTCAGGGGAAGTGATGAACCAAACCACTTCTTCCTTTTGAAGTAGTGCTTGGAGGTTCCTTCGTCACTGAAGGCGCCCTTTAGGACAACGACATCACCAGGTTCAAGCGATTCGTTTATGGCTCCTGCGACTCCTAATTCGTAGATTCTCTTGGCGCCATACGAAATCAGTTCCTCTAGGTTCATTGCTGCCGCGGGGGCACCCAACAGCGCATGCACAATTCCGACCTGTTTGCCCCCTATCTTCCCAAGATACAGCCTGTCGGTATAGATGTACCAGTCTACAGGCGTCGCCATCGACTCGGCGACCGCGGCATGGAAGATTCTTGTATCATAAGTGAAGACAACATCGGCCGGTACATCTACTTCCGCTTCTGACTTTCCCAAGCGGCCTGCCAGATATGCTCGAAAATCCTGCGGGTTGAACACAGCGTCCTCTCTCTTCTCCGGCATTTTCGAAAGCTCAGTTCTCTCATGTTCTATAAATGGTACGGCGAAGTTTGAAGCCGTCAAGATTCTTTCGTGGGAATACGGGCCCGGTGGGGCTCGTTCACGCCACGTGACCGAGCCCCGATGGCTTTCCCTCTGATTTGAGCCACTCGTGACTCAATACCATTCGCTTGCAGGCTGCAATTTTGGGCGTTGCGTTCGGTCATCGACATGATTATGTCGTTATGTATTTGCTCACAACTGTATAAAAATACCAATGTGGATGTTCGTGATTCGGTAGAACGCGTCAAAGGGTCCGTGAGTTTCGTGGCGTTCCCGACGCACCCTGTCACTCGCTAGGCCAAGGGTTCGGACCGGAAGGAACCCATGTTGTACACTTGCCGATCTTTCAGGTTCAAACCCTTGGCACGGTCAAGGAACTGAATCGGCCAAGATTCGGACCCTTGACCTGTGACCGGTTCCATTGCGGCATCGGCCTGTCCAACCAAGGATTGGTGGCAATCGCTTCGTTGGCTCCCCGCCATCGAGGATGCGGAAATGCCTGAACCCGGGTTCAAATCCCGGCGACCGCACCTACATTCACGGTACAGTTCTCTTCCGGGTAAGCGACTCCCGCCTTTTATGGGGTATACCGCTTACCCGCACATGAAGGACGTACACGAGTATTCGAAGAGACTGGAGCAGGCGCTGACTCGTGTCGAAAGGTCTAACGTAATTGAAGCCCGCGACAAGGAGGAGATAAAAAGATTCAGCACAGTTCTCCGTGCGCAGAGACTCTCCACCGGCAGGGTCGCGAAGTACGTGTGCCACCTCAAGACGGTTGCAGAGATGCTTCCTTCTCCGACTCAATCCAAGAGAGGGCTCAGCGGAGCGACAAAGGACGATATAGAGCAGTTGAGCATTCGAATCAACGAATCCGAGAGGTATAAACCTCACACCAAGAGCGACATAGTGACAGTCCTCAAGAGGTTCTACCAATGGCAAAGGGCTCCACCCGAACAGTACAACAGCTGGAGGAAAAAACATCGGTATGTGTTTAGGTCTCTAGCGAATTCGTGCGGGAAAACGGGCTGAAATGTCGTTTGGAAGGCCAAAATTGACCGTGACCTAAACACATACAAACATCGGTATCCGCCAGAGGTGGATGACTTGAACAGCGGTATCAAGTTGAGCCGGCGATTCTATCCGTCCGACCTTCTCACCGAAGAAGAGGTGAACTCGATGATCCAGGCGGCCGGGTGGATCATGGTGAAGGGGGCGATCGCCCTGGTGGACGAGGTCGGCCCCAGGCCCGGGGAGTTCCTCAACATGAAGGTCAAGGACATCATGTTCGCGGAGGAGAAGGTGATCTGCCGCCTGGCTCACGAAGGCAGGGGGAAGACCGGGGAGAGGCTGATACTCATAATCAAGTCGGTCCCCCTGGTCACCGCGTGGCTGAACGCCCACCCCTTCAGGAGCGACCCCGAGGCTCCCTTGTGGATAGGGTTCTCCAGCACCAACAGGTACGAACAGTGGTCCTACGCGGCTTTCAAGAAGATACTTCGGGAGCTGGGGAAGAGGGCAGAGGTGAGGAAGAAGGTCATGCCCTACCTCTTCAGGCACACGGCAGCGACCCGGGACGCCCGGCTCGCGTTCACAGAGGCCCAGCTCTGCATGAAATACGGCTGGGTCCTCGGGAGCAAGATGCCCAGGGTATACCTCCACATGTCCAACGCGGACCTCTACGGGAAGATAGAGGAGGCGTACGGAGGGGTGCCGGCCAAGCCCCCGGAACCCCAGACCCTGACCTGCGCCAGGTGCAAGAGGGCCAACCACCGCAGCCAGAGGCTCTGCGGGTGGTGCGGGTCGCCTCTGCGGGAGGAGGACATGGCGAAGCAGTCGGTCGAGCTGGAGGAGAAGGCGCAGAAGGACAACTCGAAGATCCAGGAGCTTCAGGAGCAGCTCAGCGAGATGCAGGAAAAGCTGAGCCTCCTCCTGGGGCGGGAACGGCAGTCTACTTCCTGAGCTCGCCGAGCTTCTTCTTCATTTCCTCTATCTGGGCGAGGATGAGCTGGAGCTCCGACTTCTTTATTCTTACGTACTGGCCCTTCATTCTCCGACGAAGAGCGCATCAGAATTTAACGCGCTTTTGAAAGCCGTCATTGTCCGTTAAATGAGTTTGGCCTAATAAGCATGCGTTCGAACCTACTTGCACTGGAACGCCTGAGCTTGCTCGCACAGGTGGGAGAATCTTCGTTACGGCCGGTCGTCTAGTCTGGTAGAACTCCCCCCAGGGGGTGTTCTAACGCCTTTCCAGCCCGTGCCTTTCCGTTCGTGTTAGCCTAGTCACGCCCTTCGCGTATGAATCCACCACCATCGCCAAAGTCTGACGCCAGGAAGGCGCTTGGTTTGATACCGCTTTCAAACATGAGGGTGAGTATGGTTGGAAGCCGAGTCAACAAGGCGATTCAATCCAAACGAATCGGCGTCTCCAATCAAGCCTAGGTTGATTACGCATGTCGCTGTCTGGCTCCCAAGAGGGCCCACAAGAGTCCACCCCATCTTGGGTTCAGGAGCCGGTACCCCCTCACCCACTTCGATGGTAGGCTCTTCGAGAAGCTGAACTGTGGGCTGGAACCTATCGAGCCTCATATTATTCCTCGTATGTGTTTAGGTCTCTAGAGGGCTGTGAATAACTCACCCTCATTCGGGCTGAGTTGGCCGCGGATTATGCCGCGACGCCGCAACGGGGAATTACCCCACTCTATTTGACGGGCTCGAAGCCCAAGTTCGATCAAGCGCTCTAGGCGCACGAACTATCTCGCGGCGTCACGACACTCTCCGTCTGGGAGGGTCGGTTCTATATATCGTCTATCGGACGAAGCCTTTCAGGCCTGCTGGAAGCACTTGACCGACCTCGTGAGGTCAGGCCTTCCGATCTCGGTGGCCGTCTTCGCCACACCGAGCATGACGGTGCAGACCAGCGCAGCGTGAAGGGTGGCTCTTGCCCTCCCTTTGGCCTTCAGGTTGTCCAGGTTGAGCGACCCTTTCCCCACCGAGAACCCCTGCTCTGAGAGCGTCCTGGCGTCGAACTCTTTGTCGAACTCCTCCGAGTCTGGGTCGACCCAGAGCTTCTTGAGGAAGTTCTTGGCGTACCACCTGTAGCGCAGTAGCTTGCACCTGGCCATCTTCTCCGCGTGCGTGCTGCCTTTGCAGTTCCTCGGGTTGAGGGTGATGAAGGGTATGGCCTTGAGCTTCCTTATGACGAGGAGCCTGACCCTGTACCCGTCGTAGCCCGCGTCCGCCATGAACTTCATCACCCGGCGGAGGCAGAGCCTCTTGGTGATCATCCTCACGAACCAGGGCACTGTCCTGCTGTCGCCGTATCCGGCCTTCGTCACGGTGAGCATGATAGGGAGGCCCGAGAGCGAGTCGATCGCGATGTGGACCTTGTACCCGAAGACGTACTTCTCGCGGTGGTGGTCCCAGGTCCACGATGCGTCCCTGTCCCTCCTCC
>CAYYYU010000028.1:0-32112 GCA_964476175.1 uncultured Nitrosopumilales archaeon | reverse complement strand
GATTGGTTTCGCGGTGATCGTAGGCGAATTCGTCTCCAGGCCTTCACAAATCCTGTTGGGGCAGAGCCTCCTCGGTTTCCTGACCGGGTTCTTCATCTGCGCCTACTCGATGGTTGTGAACGACATCTACGATGTTGAGGTGGACAGGGTCAACCAGCCGGGGCGTCCCCTCCCAAGCGGCAGGATGTCGGTCCAAACGGCTAACAGGTTGTCGGTCCTCGTCCTGCTGGCAGGAATCGCGTGTTCCGTCCTGAGCCTGAGTCCTGTTGCCGTGGGGGTCGCTGCTGTCTATGCGTTCCTCTCGTGGCTCTACAGCTACAGGGCCAAGCGCGCCGGCATTGGAGGGAACTTCATCGTCGCTTCATCTTTGGCCATCCCTTTCATCTACGGCGGGGTGGTCTCGGGGGGGAGCATCTTCAGCTCCCTGCTCCTGCTGATGGCGTTGACTGCGTTCTTCTCCGGTGTAGGGAGGGAGGTCGTGAAGGCGATGGCCGACGTCGAGGGAGACGAAAGGAGGGGAGTCAACTCCATCGCGAGGACCAATGGCTTGAGGACTGCGGCTGCGGTCGGGGCTGCGTTCTTCCTTCTGGCCGTTCTTGCCAGTTGGGTCCCCCTCGTCTACGGGCTCGCCAACCAGCTGTACGAGTTCGGCGTGGCCATCCCCGACCTGATTTTCATTTATCTGGCGGCATCCATAATGGTCGATAGAAGCCCTCGGAACGCGCACAGGGTAAAGATGGTCGCGCTCCTCGGGATGCTCATCGGGCTTCTCGTCTTCATAGGGGGCGGGTTAGTTGTGGAGTGAAGCCTACAGGCCGAAGACCCTGGAGGACATGGTCGGGAACTACGAGGTGAGAGACAGACTCGTCACGTGGTTGGGAAAGTGGAAGAAGGGCTCGAAGGCTGCGCTCCTGGTCGGGCCGCCCGGGACGGGAAAGACCACGACTGTCCAGCTTGTTGCCAAGAAGCTCGGCATGAACCTCGTCCAGCTCAACGCCAGCGACCGCAGGACGAAGGACATGCTTTCCCAGAAGATAGGTGAGGCCCTGCTGAGCACCAACCTTTTCGGCGAGAAGACGCTGATCTTCCTGGACGAGGTCGACGGGCTCTCGGGGAGGGCAGACCATGGTGCTGTGGATTTCATCAGAGAATCAATCCGGAAGAGTCAGAACCCAGTGGTCATGGCAGCGAACAACCCAGAGTCTGATGAAGTGAGGAAGCTCGCGAGTGTGACGTTGAGCCTGCTGTTCGTCAAGCCGTCCGGGGCCGAGGTGAAGGGATACCTCAAGGCGATAGCGAAGAAGGAGAAACTCTCGATCACCGACCAAGGACTGGAAGAGATCGCTCTATCGGCGAACGGGGACGTCAGGGCTGCGATAAACGCCCTCCAAGGAGGCCTTCAGGGCTCGAAGGATGAAGAGTTGACCGCTTCGCAGTCAATCAACGCCTTCTTCGACGCGCGCGACGGCAGGGAAGCGCTGAAGGCTCTGAGGAGTTATCCCGGGCAGCCGCGAGAGAAGATCCGGGACCTCTTCACGAGCGTGACCCTTTCCAAGGTTCATGAGCAACGGAAGGTTCGCGCATTGGAAGTACTGTCGAGGGCCGACGTCCTGGTCGGCAGGATGGTTCGCGGACAGGACTGGAGACTGCTCCGGTATCTTGACCAGCTCCTCGCTTCCGACCTAAGGGAGGCGCTGGGGGACGGGGGCGCCCACTTCACCGGTCAGGGCCTTCCCTGGCCCCTTCAGCTCAGGATCTGGAACGACTCTCGCAAGATGAGGGACATCGCGGGCGCAGCAGGAAAGAGGCTCGGGGTCAGCAGGAAGGGGTCCCTGGTGGAGGACATGCCCTACATCATGCTACTGTGTAATGGGAAGGCCTTCAGAGAGGAGCTGGTCAGGAGCCTGAGTCTCGAAGAGAACTACGCGGACTTTGTCATGAAAGAAGCCACGAGGATGGCTCGTCTCTAGCCGAGCAGACGCTGAAGCGGTGCCTCGTCCACGTCCTTCCACTCCGAGAAGAAACGGTCCAGTGCGCCGACGAGGGGGTTGGCGTGATTGACGCGGAATATCCTTATCCTGTTGAACCTCTTCTCGGTGATTATCCCCGCCCCCACCAGGAACTCAAGATGGCGGGCGGCTGAGGTGTGGGAGAGGCCTGACCTGCGTGTGATCTCCGATATGTTCAGCTCCCCGCTCTCCAGCATCACGTTCAGGACCTTCGTCCTCCCGTACGAGGAGAAGAGCCGTTCAACTTCTAATGTCAGCGACCATCCCCTTCTCAAGCTCCCCGATCAGTTCCTTCGCGGAGACCAATGACAGGCCGATCAGCGTCGTCCTCCCCCGCATCCCCCTGCCAGAGAGCTGAGCATCTATGATTCCCTTCCTGGAGAGCTCGTTGACGTCGTTCCAGACCTGGGTGTGGCGGTTGGGGTTGACGCCGATGCTTTCGCAGAGGGCCGCGTAGCCCTTTTCCACGTCCCCCATGGTGACGTACGTCGAGTCTCCCTTCTTGAGCAGGTTGGAGACGGCCATCAGTATTAGCCTCTGGTGCTTGGTCAGATAGCTGAGCTCCTCTTTCGTGAGCTGCGGAGGGACCGAAGCTTTGGCCCCCCTGACGTGTTCAGGGAGGACCCTCGGCGATTCGGACATGTCTGCCAGCTTCCCGGCTCTGTAGACGAGCTCGAGGGCGTATCGCGCGTCCCCGTACAGGCTGGCTATGTCGGCCGCGAGTTGCATGCAGCTGTCGTTGAGACAGCCGTCGTTGAACGCTTCGCTGCGGGAGGCGATTATGTCCAGAAGCTGCGGCCCTGAATAGGGTTCCAGGTCTATCGCGTTCGACTGGACAGAGCTAAGGGTGCTCAGGTCCACGGCCTTCAGGTAGTCGATGGTCTTCGAGATTAGCAGGGAAGAGAAGACTTGGTTCCCACCGGCCACCTCCCTGAGCCTTGTTATCGTGTAGAGGGACGACGGGTCAGCTGTTATGAGCGAGTCGACCTCGTCGAAGGCGATGACGAGGTGCATGCGGTTGTTCCTCAGCTCGTCGACCAGAGCAGAGAGTAGCTCCTCGAAGCTGTAGCCGCGCGACGGGTAGTTATGCCCGAGCGAGCTCAGCGCCTTGACCATCACAGCCTGGAGGGACCTGTCGATCCTGCAGTTCACGTGCAACACCTTCACCAGGTTGCCGTAGAGGGCGGCCTTCTTCGGTAGGGACTCTGCGAGCTTCTTCGCGAGCATGGTCTTGCCAGAATTGTGCGTTACCGTGAAATCATCCAAGAGATATCGTTGATCAGAATCGACTCTGAAACCGAAGTACTCCTCTTCCCCCAGAGGTTCTAGCGTGAAGCCGGTCCTTAAGACACTCTTCTTCTGCCTTCTTGGTGGCGCCTGTTTTCTACCGACCCTAGTAGGAATTTTGGAAATGTCACCTGAGATTCCAACTCTGTAATACAATCCTCCATGGCCAAATTGGTCATGAGAAGATTTCTCCCTGGCAAAAGCGTAGAATCCAAGACTTCTAGACACAAACGCTACATCTTCAGCGAGCTGTTTCGACTTTGTGACAAAATCAAAACACCCTGAGCCCAGGCTACCGTCTGTATCCAGTAATCCGGCTAGAACTTCTAGACGTGTTCCCCTTGACCCGAATTTATACTGAGGTGGGATGAACTTCGATTCAGATGTTTTCTTGTAGAGTCCTAATGCTATTAGATCCTTGGCTAGCCCATTTGATAATGCTTGCCCACCTGTCCTTCTTGGAGTCAGGTGATATACTCTGGCTTGTCCCGCTGGGTATTGGTGTGTTTTCAGCAAGTACTTTCCGGATTGGCTAATTACGGTAGCTTCTATTTCTGCGTCCGCCGAAGTGATAGTGACGCCGCCATTGGCACTGCCTCCATCCCCTAAGTACACGCCAAGAAAGTAGGCATCCATCGGCCCAACCGGCATCTCAGGGAAATCGACACCAGTTCTAATCAACTTGTAAAGTGCCTTGGGGCCGATCTTCCATCTTGGAAGCCTCAACAGCTCGCTCACTCTAATGTCTTTGATTATCCCTTCAGTATCTTCAGATGGCTTTCGTGGGTGTTTCCTCAATCGGGTTTGTATGACTGTCAGAACATGATCTTCAGAAACTACAAACGATTTTCCCTTTATCGGCCGGACTTCTACCATCTTTCCATAACCATGTACTGTCTCAAGCACTTTTCTTGGGGCACTATCTGGACCCATCAACAAATCGCCTTGAACCACCTCTTCGACTCGTTTGGGTGATCCGTCAAACATCAAGACGAGTTGTCCTTTCCTATGGCACCCGATAGGTCCGAATAACAGCACGTTCTGGCTGGCCCTCGGCGCATTCTGGATCACGCTCTGGAAGTAGAGCTCGAGCTTCTTCAGAGGGAGGTCTCGGTGAGGAATCTGATGAGGCAGGTATTCAGGGAAGAGGAGGCTTTCATCCCTGAAGACAGAGCGTGGGAACGACAAGGCGGTTTCCGCTGAAAAGTCGTCTCACGGTATATAACCGTGATTATGCATTGCATAGAACGATGCAGGGGGAGTGGAGTGAAAGTGTTTTCCAGAAACGCAAAAAAGAGGCCGAAGGCGGCGGGCGCTCGATGAAGGCGGTCAGATTCCACAGACACGGAGGGCCGGAGGTGCTCCAGTACGAAGAGGCTCCAGACCCGGTGCCGAACGGTGACGAGGCTCTGGTCCGGGTCAGGGCCTGCGCGCTCAACCACCTGGACCTCTGGGCGAGGAACGGACTCCCTGACGTGGAGATACCGCTGCCTCACATCTCGGGCTGCGACATAGCCGGAGTGGTGGAGCGGGTCCCCCCGGAGGAAAAACAGTTCAAGCAGGGAGACGAGGTGATAGTGAACCCCGGGGTCGGGTGCGGAAGATGTGAGAAGTGCCTTTCGGGAAAGGACGACCAGTGCAGGTACTATACCATCATCGGATACGGCCTGGACGGGGGGTTCGCAGAGCTGGTCAAGGTCCCTAGGACCAACCTCATCAAGAAGCCCGAAGAGATGAGCTTCACCGAAGCGGCTTCGTTCCCGCTGGTTTTCCTGACTGCGTACCACATGGTAGTCACCAAGGCGAGGGTAAGCGCGGTCGACACAGTGCTGGTCCTGGCGGCCAACTCAGGGGTTGGTTCGGCAGCTATACAGGTCGCGAAACTTCAGGGGGCACAGGTGATAGCGACGGCCGGGGACCAGTCAAAGATGGAGAAGGCGAAGCAGTTGGGTGCCGACCACGTCATCGACCACTATCGGCAGGACGTCCTGGCGGAGACGAATCGGATCACGGGCAAGAGAGGGGTCGACGTGGTTATCGAGCACGTCGGGAAGGCGACCTGGGAGAACAGCGTCAAGGCTCTGGCGAAAGGGGGGAGGCTCGTTCTCTGTGGCGCGACCACCGGAGCGCAGGTGGTGACCGACCTGAGGTACATCTACAGCAGGGAGCTGACGGTCTACGGGAGTTACATGGCTGGAAAGGGGGAGCTGCTCAAGGTGGTCGAGCTGTTCGAGGCGAATAGGCTGAAGACAGTGGTCGACAGCGTCTTTCCCCTTGAAAGAGCGAGAGAAGCCGAGGAGAGGATGGAAAAGAGCGCTCACTTCGGCAAGATCGTCCTGACTGTCTAGTCCACGATTTCGTAGGAATGGGTTATCTTCGCCCGAGGGGCCAGCGTTGCACCCACGCTGCAGAACTTGTTCGCGCTGTCGTTGATCGCCTCTTCAACGTACTTCTTCTCGAGGTTCACCCCGGAGAGGACGTACTTGATGTGAATTGATGTCCAGGGCTTGGGGAAGCCGTACTCCGGCCGCTCGCCTGTCAGGAGGACTTTGAGAGAAGTTAGCTTCTGCTTCCTCTTCTTCAGGATGGCTACTATATCCATGCCCGTGCATGCCCCTAGGGACGTTAGCACAGCCCGCATCGGGCCAATCCCTTTCCCCACCCCCTCGGCGGAGTCGTAGACTACGGTGTGCCCCGAGGTGTCGGTCCCGAGGAAGACATTCTCCCCTGCCCAGGACACATCCGCAAGCCATTTCTCGTCAGCCGACTTCGATCACCAGCGGTCTCGATTTCGACGAAACAGAGCCCTTCTCTATGAAGCTGTGCCTGCCCCACTTCGCGTGCACTTCGCCGACCAGTCTGTGCCTGCCCACACCGAGAGCCGACGCCGGAATCCCGTAGGTCTTCGTGAAATCTAGCATCTTGGACTTCGCATCTTCCACATTGGTCGGAATCTCCGGGGGTCCCCCGTCCTCTGGGACGACCATTGCCCATATTCTGTATGGGAGGTCAGGGTCACGGGACCAGTAGAAGCTCGCCTTCCGCACCGACTTCTTTGTCCCTGCGAGGGCCCGAACCAAGGGTCCTCGTCCGACCCCGAGAGACATAGCGAACGTGAGCCTGAGAATCTTGTCGAAGTCTTCCCATGAGACAGTCCAGACGTCAGGGTGGAATGCTTCTCTGAGCCCTCCGACTATTCGAAACTCAAGGTTTGCCGTTATCGTGTCCCCTACTCCGTAGGCCTTCCTGTCGGTCATCAGCTGAATGCCAGCTATTCGGGTCGCGGGCCAGGAGTACTCGTCCCTCCTGTTCTTCAGCGACATACAGCTCGGGAGCGCTTCGAGTGCCTGATAAAAGCTTGATTACTTTCCCGGCTTCCCTGAGCCGCTAATTCCTATATACGACAGTGAGAAGGAACCGCTGAACGGAACTGGCAGAAAGTCGGGAGAAGCACCCTCACATTCCCGCGCGAGAGTTCCTAGACCGTATAGTCCTTGGCGGAAGCGACGGGGTGATCGAATGCCTCGCGATGACAGCCGCACTGAATGGGGCGGGGGTCTCGTCGAAGACCATCCTGGTAGCGGGGTTCGCCTTCGCAGTCGCTGGGGCCTTTTCGATGTTCTTCAGCAACTACTTGGCCAGGAGGTCAGAGATGGATGCCCTGCGGATAGACATGGAGCGCGAGATGATGGAAATCGAGACCGAGCCTGAAGAGGAAAGAAGGGAACTCGAAGAGCTCCTGAAGAAGGAAGGATACGCGCAGCGAGAAGTGGACGTCATAATGAACAGGCTCACGAAGAACAAGGAGATGTGGCTCAGGGCCCAGCTGATGCACGAGCTGCACCTTCACCTCGAAGACCTGAGGTCGGGGCCGATGGGAAGGGCCGCCGCTGCCGGAGTGGCCTTCTTTCTCTTGGCCCTCGTTTCTCTGGTCCCCTATCTGTCGGGACTGACTCGGGTGTCAGCCCTCATCCCGTCTGCTGCACTATCACTGACCGCTCTCTTCATACTGGGCTCAAAGGTCTTCACACTCCGGCATGTTACCCTGAGATCCGGGGTGGAATCTGTGGCCATCGGCACGCTTGCCGCAGTGCTCCTTTACGGTTTCGGGCTTCTGCTTTCTGCGTACTAACCCACATTCATTAACCACCTCCCACAAGTTCCAGCGAAATTGGAAGCTCAGCAGGCGGCTCAGCCCGAGCCCTCGGCTGACGAGGTCAAGGTCAGAAGGGACCTTTTCAGCAGGGGTCGGTTCTTGATCTTCGGGCTCTTGCTCGGCATCGAGATTGGGATCTTCTTAGTCGGCTTGACGTGGCCGATTGACACTGGCACCCAGCAGAGCCTCCTTCAGGAAGCGAACAGCATCACAGAGATCGCGAAGAACCCCGACCCATTGACGATGCTGGTGACGATATTCTCTAACAACGTAAGGGTGGCGCTGCTGGAGATGATACCCGTTTTCGGCGCGCTTGTGTTGGTGCTTTCCATGTTCACGACCGGGTTGTTGACACAGGCCATAGTCGCGTCGAACGGTCTCCCTGGGAGCCTCGGTGGGATTCTCTTTCTCTTCCCGTACACCATAGTCGAGTTCTCGGCGTACATGGTAGCCGTCGGGGCAGGCACGATGCTCTTGGTCGGCTGGAGGAGGAGACGCCTCCGCCGAGAGGCGGAGGCCTTCGCCCTCGAGGTCGTTGGGGTGGTGATAATCCTGCTTGTCGCCGCAACCATGGAAACAATGACGATTGTGTCTCCATTGCTCGGACTCGCGCTGTGGATCCCGACCGTGCTCTCCCTGATCTGGCTGGTGAGGACGTTCAGGAGAAGCCGGGCGTGAGCAGGTTCCAGTATCTTACCTTTGATTGCTACGGTACCCTCATCGACTGGAAGTCAGGGATAGAGTCAGCCCTGGAATCGATTGGGCTGGAACCGAAAGGCAGGCATCTGATGGCGGCTTACCTTCAAGCCGAGAAGGAGGAGGAAGGGACCTACAAGAAGTACAGAGAGGTACTTGAGCGGACTGCAGAGAGGGTTGCGTCCAGGTTTGGTGTGGACTTGCGTACAGGGGAGGCGAGACGGTTTGCAGCGTCCGTCCCCGACTGGCCTGCCTTTCCGGACACGTCTGCGGCCTTGAAGGAGCTTGGGGAAAGAGGGTACAGCCGCTACATCTTGTCCAATGTAGACACCGACCTTCTGCAGAAGACGATAGCCAAGAGCCGTCTGGAGGTGGACGGGTTCGTGACTGCTGAACAGACAGGGTCTTACAAGCCATCCCCAGGGCACTGGGTGGAGTTCATGCGCAGGACCAAGGCGAAGAAGGGTGAGATTCTGCACGTCGCCCAGAGCGTCTACCATGACATTGAACCGACCCGTGCTCTTGGGATATCCAGCGCCTGGGTCAATAGGTACAGTGAACCGAGCCCGAGTCGTGGGCTGCCCCTTTACGTCGTCGAAAGCGTCGGGGAGCTGACCCGACTGCTCGAATGAAGCGGCCGTTCTCATGCCAGCGAAGTGCGTTCGATTCTACCAGCGATCTTCATGAAGTCCGAACCCTTCCTCGTCAGCTCGTAGAGGACCCTTTCCCTTCCCTTGACCTGCTTCACGCCCGACCGCCTGATGAGCCCGAACCCTTCGAGTTCGCTGAGGTGCTGGTAGACACTTGCAGTTGTGAGCTTCTTCTCTTCCGAGAGGATCTTCCAGAGCTCGTACCCGAATCGTTGACCGTTCGCAAGCGAATGCAACAGCTCAAGCTTCGTTTCGCCAATCTGCATCGGCGCGATTTGGTAGTCTCCGTTCGCGACCACCTGACGAGTCGCCTTCGCAATCTTGGAAATCGCCTTTGTGTCTTTCAGACCAGCCCCCGTGATGACGCAGACAACCGTTTCGTCCCTGTCTATCAACCCCCTCGACATCGCCAGCTTCAAGGAGGCTACTACCGAGGCCGAAGCGGGCTCTGCAAATATCCCTTCTGTCCTTGCAAGGAGACTCGTCGCCTTGATCGTCTCGGCAGGGGTCGCCTCCACCCCGCCTCCCCTCGAACCCTTTATCGCTCTCGCCGCCTCATTCATGAGGATGGGTTCAGACCCGTCCAACTCAGTAAATGGTTCCCCGGTCGGGCCTGCCCCTTTCCTGGAACTGTGTCCGCCTACCACTGGCGCCGATCCCTCGAACTGGACCCCGATGAGCCTGCAACTCGAGTTCTCGATTAGCCCGGACTCCCTGAGCTGGAGCATCGCCCGCCAAATCATGCTGAGATGCCCCCCTGTGCCTACCGGAACGACGATTGCGTCAGGGACCCTCCACCCCATGTCTTGCGCGATTTCGAAGCAGGTCGTCTTCTCTCCCTCGAGGATGTACGGGTTGCCCGCGGTCACCAAGAGGGCACGTCTGTCCGACCCGCTGTTCAGGGCCTTCGACGGAAGTTCCACTTGTGCTCCGTACGCGATCATCTGGTACAGCTTGCCCCGGTCTGCGTTAGCGTGAATTCCAATGCGAGCAGCGATGCCTGCCTTTGCACAGTAGGCTGCAAGGGAGGCTCCCAAGTTCCCTGTGGTTATGCAGGAACAGGTTTCCACCCCTCTTTCCCTGGCCAGGCTCACCAGGACTGTCGACCCTCGGTCTATGAAAGACCCTGTGGGGTTCCTTGTTTCGTCCTTGATGAAGAGGCGGTCGAGGCTCAGCTCTTTCCCGAGCCTCGAGGCGCTCAATAGAGGCGTACCCCCTTCTCCAAGGGTGACGATGCCTTCGGTGACCGGTGCTGGAAGGAGCGCCCTGTACCTCCATACCCCTGCCGGCAGCCTCTCGAGGCTTGCCCGGTCCACTCTGGGGGTCGGAACCGGATTCAGCAGTAGAGCTGACCCACAGTTCTTGCACGAGACGTCCAGCACGTCGCTTTCCAGCCGTTGCTGGCAGTTCACGCACTGAAAGGACGGCATCGAGTTGGGAGCGTGCCCGCCTGCCGATATATAGGTTGCAGCTTATATATTCAGAACCCCGGGCCGTTTCTGTGTCAACCCAGCCGTGCGGGTCGGACGAAGTGGTGGCATGATTGTCTGATGGCATGACCGGACCTCTCTCCGGACTGTCGGGGACCAAACTCGTTGCTGGGGCAGCTGTCTTCACGGCATTCGTGGCAGCCGCCACCTCGCTCTTCGCCGTGATCCTGCCGCTCGGATACTTCAACATCGGAGAGATCATGGTCTACACCAGTGCGCTGCTGATGGGTCCGTACGTCGGCGCATTCGCGGGCGGAGTGGGGTCGGCGATCTCTGACGTCTCCCTAGGCTATCCGCAGTACGCTCCGGGGACTCTGGTCATCAAGGGGGTCGAGGGGTTCATCGTAGGCTACCTGTCCAGCGTGGCGTTCAAGGACGTCTCAAGGGGGAGATGGAGGGCTGCGACAGTTCTGATTGGGCTAGTCTTTGCGTCCTTCCTCGCCTTTGTCGGGACCAGTTACCTGACGGGACAGAATTCAGTTACTTTGGGGGGTGCATGGTATCTCCCGGTCTTTACACTGGCAGTCGATGTTCCGGCCGCATTCTGGGCAGGGATCGCCGCTGTGGCGTTCATTGTGATCGTAGCAGCAGGGTTCATGACCCAAGAGACTTTCGGATGGCAGATCCTATCGGTCCTCGTTGGCGGGATGGAGATGGTGGCGGGATACTTTCTCTACGAAACGTTCGTGCTTCAGTTGGGCAGCTACCCACCGACCGAGGTGCCGTTCAACGTTGCCCAGGCCCTCATCGGCCTGCTGGTCTCTGTCCCCCTCGTGCGGAGCATCAGAAGGGTCTCCGGGACGCGACAGGTTTCAAGAGGCGCAGCCGGGGCAACCCCCCAGATGGGTCCGGGATGAAACGGCTCCAGCTCGGCAAGCTGCCAATCGACGTTCTCGACAGAACGGTCCTGAAGATGACCGGAGCCACATCGGAACAGGTGGTCACCCCTCCGAAGGCAGGGCTGGATTTTGCAGCGGTCAAGGCTGGGGACCGGTTCATGGTGATTTCTGCAGACCCCATTACCGGGGTGACTTCCGACATTGGCGATTACGCTGTGACTGTGAGCGCAAATGATGTGGCGACCAGCGGCAACAGACCGCAGTTCGCAGAGTCAGTCATCTTGCTTCCGGAAGGTGCGGGCATGCGGGACGTCACGCGGATCGCGGAGCAAATGCATCTGGCAGCAGACCGTCTGGGGATCTCGATTGTGGGGGGGCACACGGAGGTGACGCCCGGCCTGCCGAGACCCATTGTGGTGGTCACCGCGTTCAGTTTCGTCAAGGACTACGTTTCATCTGAGGACGCGGAGGAAGGGGACACGATAATGATGACGAAGACCGCTGGAATCGAAGGAACTGCGGTCATCTCCCGAGAGGCTGCGAGGCTCGGACTAGCAATACCCCGAGGACTTGCCAAGAGGGCGGGGAGGCTCCTCGCTGACCTGAGCATAGTGGAAGAGGCGGTCGGCGCATACCAGACAGGCTGTGTGAACGCGATGCACGATTGTACGGAGGGAGGGGTGCAGGGTGCCGTGTACGAGATGTCTCTCGCCTCCGGCCTGGGTTTCGTGCTGCGGGAGGGCTCGGTCCCCGTGGCGCCAGAGACGCGCGAGATTTGCTCTCGAACCTCGGTCGACCCTATGCGCCTGATAGGGTCTGGGTCGCTGCTCCTGGCGGTCGAAAGAGGAAAGGAAGCGAGGGTCAAGGAAGCACTGAAAGGGGCATGCAGGGTGACCGAGGTGGGTCAGTTCACGAACGGGAGGAGGTTACTCGTCCACAAGGACGGTAGAGAAACACGACTTAGGTCGGCTCCTGAGGACGAGCTGTGGCGAATCTTCGGTGGCCGACCCTGACCCAGCGTTCGACCGAGGTCCTAGGAAGTTTCAGGAACCCATTTCCTGTGTGACTGAGCCACCCATGAGAACTTTCTCTGCAAAGACTTGCTGTAGATTCTAGCCCAGTCCAAGCCGACGTAGTCGCTCCACGCCTTGTACACGCGCGGGTCGATGTAGTTCTTGAGCGAAGTGTTGAGGTTGTAGTTCTTCGTCCGCTTGTAGAATTCAAGCTCGGCGGTCAGTTTGCGGATTCTTTCGGCGTCGGGCTTGCTGCGGGCCCTCGCTTCAGCGAGTTTGAGCTCCTTCTTCTGGAGGGACTGTTCCCACGTCTTCGGGGGGGTCCGCTGGTGATTGCAGAATATGGCTGCTTGCAGATTCGCCTCCTTGGCGACGTAGAGCTTGTCCAGGTCGTCCGCGCCCGTGATGTCCTCGGAGCGGAGGACTTCCTCTGTCTTTGCAGTCGCGTGGTGAGTCCTGAAGACCTTCGCGGTAACCCCGGGGACCATCGACGACAGGAATTCGTTCACCATTCCCGAACTCACATGGTGGAAGATCTCTGTCTCGGGGGATTTCCCTTTGGTGAACTCCTGAAGGTTCCTGATGACTGCGGGAGGAGGTGCGTCGCTCTTGTTCCATTGCACCGAATCCTTGCCCAAGAAGCTGAACCTGACATCACGGTCGCCTATCTTCACGTGCTCGACTCGCAGCGTGCTTGCCCCCACTGTGTCGGCCTCGTCTTCGTCCTTCTCATCCCCGACCCTCATTCCGAGAGTGTCGATCAGGTAACAGACGGTGGCCACCTGCCTGACGCGCGGGTCCTTGGAGTCCAAGCCGCTTAAGATCCTCGAGCGGATTTTCTGGAGGTTCTGCCCAACTCTCATCGCGTTGTCATACTTGGCCTTGCTCCTGGACTGCTGGAGGGGGGAGCTTTCGTGGAGCCAGACATACTTCTCCTTGCCGGTCAACTTGTCAATCCACTTTGCCATCCACATGGAATTATGGTCGTGCACCACCTCCTTCCATTCGCCTGGCGGGACGGGAACCCCCTCACCCAGGTTGAGGACGACGTCTCGCTGGGTGACCCGGGGCTTCCACCTCCCCCTGAGAGGATGCGAGTTGTGAACCACGAATCCGTTGGCAACGAAGTTGGGATCCCTTACGTCCTTCAATGACACGTCATAGGTCACGTGTTTGCCACAATGCGATATTTCGAGCACCTTCTCGAGGCCGAATATTTGAGAATCAAGAATGCCCAGACGCGACCAATCCCAACTCCTCCTAAGTTCGTTCGAGCGGGCGTTCAGAGAGTAGCTCCTAGTCCTTTCACCTTCCAGAGATTCTTCTGAATCTAGAAGGCGTGTTACTGATGAGTATTCGCTTATGGCAAAACGATGAGCCAAAGAATTTGCATAGCCATGTGTTCGAGAAGAGAGGTTAGACACCTGAAGCCCCGAGCTCACAGCTAGCTCCCTCAGATCTTCGATTAGACGACGATTCGACGATTCGAACTCGAATGATCCGTATTCCACGCCATTGACTCGATGTCGACCCCGATGGCCATCGGCATCGAGATACCCCCTGATGAACGCGAACTTCAAATCGTCTGCCACACCAAAGACCCAAGCGGGAACCCTCTTCGTAAGTACGTCCCTTCCGAATCCCATGGACGCGAACAGGCCTGCGAATTCAGTGGAGAATACAGCCAAGACCACTGAGTCTCCGCCGCTGTGTTTGTTCACCACAGGTTCGAGTCCAAAAACCTCCCTGCACAGGTTCGAATATCTGGTTACAAGGTCTGTGTGCCCTTCGGAGAAAGCGATCCCGGATTCAGACCCGCCCTCCCTTTTTAACAGAAAGCCGTCCCCCAAGTAGTAGCCGAGGAGTCTGGCGAGTTTCGGGGTGATAATCATGTTCCCGAAAGTTCGGCGCGCAACCTTGCTGAACTTGCTGGTTCCTGGCGTCTGGTAACGCTTTGTCGTTACGACGTAGTCTCCCTTTCTTAGGTTCACGAGGTTGACCCAACTCAGAGTTGCGGGGAATCTCCCTGAATTCGACTTGCCAACGCCGTTCCTAACCCTATTCTCGTTGACTCTAAGCGTGAGGAACGGATGGTTCGCGGTAGCCATGATTTGATGTGTACGGGTTCTCAGCGAATACGTCTCTCTCAGCCCTTGCTGGGCGACCGACGCGATTGGCTTGTAGAACATCTTGGATGACCCGTGGTGAGTGGCTACCAGATCTCCTTGAACCAGCTCAGCAGCATACTTCGGCCCGTTTGTCGTCATCACAATCGTTGGTGAGGCCACACATCCTCTCCCCATGAACAGCCCCGGGGGCTCGACCATCCAGTTCGCAATCTCGACCTGCTTTCCGTCAAGCAGGGCAACGCCGAACTTTGCCTTCAGGGCTTCCCTGCGTACCTTCCTTTCGGCAGCTTTGGCCTTCTTCTGCTCCTTGGTCATCTTCTCCCTGTCCGCTTTCTCGTCATCGGACTTCGCGAAGAGTTCGGAGAAGTCGACCTCATCAAACGTTGTCCCCCTGCACCAGTCGGGGAGCTGCCTGACAAAGTCGCTCATGAAATTCGACCGGAAGACCGCGTCCTGGATGTACGGAGTGTCCTTCTTCTTGGCTAGGTGGTACGCCATCTCCTCTGCCAGAGGGGTTAGGGGGACCGCCCGGCCCTTGACTCTGATGGACAGGCCATCCGGGACATAGTTGTCTGGGAAGTTGACGCCGTTATGAGAGAGCGTCGTCCAGTATGCGCTCATGAATCGGATGAAGCCTTCGATGGGTTTCGGTATTTAAGGTGAACCGACTGCAGCAGGCTCTGAACGAAATCCCCGTCTCTTACGATGATTATATACGGCGGCTGGCTGCCGCAGTCGTCCTTGTGGCTAGACTTCGTCAGGACCAAGGATGTCAGCCTGAATAGACCCGCGCTAGTGGTCGCCGTTTCGACGTCTCTTCCGCAGTACAAGGCGCTCTACTCACAGGCGCGCGAGCTCGGCAACTACATGATGAGGAAGTTGAGCTTTGAGGAGATAGCCAGGATACACTCCTCTGCTTTTGCGCCAGAGGTGTTGGTCCGGGAGGACGGAGTCTGTACCCTTCCTTCCTGCTCCTTTTCTCTCAACCGGGGCAAGCGAGACCTGCTCCTCTTTTCCGGCGACACCAGCCCCATGGACGACCAGTACGAGTTCACCCACCTCATTCTGGGGTACGCGAAGGAGGTCGGAGTCAAGGAGCTCTTTTCAGTAGGCGCCAGGTGGACCGAGAACCCTCTGTCTCCCGATCAGGACCCACTGCCGAACGGGTTCGCCACCGACCGCGTCGGGACTGCGAAGCTGGAGAAGCACGGCGTCAAGCTCATCTCTGAGGAACCGGCGCCCTTCTTTGCATCGATGGTGGTAGGGATGGCAAAGGGCTACGGCATCCGAGCCTACAAGCTGTCTGTCGACCATGGCGAGCCCAGCCCGCATCCGAGGTCAGTTGCCAAGCTGCTGGGCATACTCTCGATGCTTGCCGGATTCGAGGTGTCTGTCGACGAGCTGCGCACAGAAGTCGGGACTGCACAGCAACCCAGACAAGTAGGGGATTCGACGATATATCACTGAGCGGCAGGGGAGACCGTTTCGGTTTCCTTGTCCAATGCGTCCAGTTCGGGGCCGAACCCCCACTTCCTTGCTAGCGAGTCAGCCTCTTGCTCCCTCTCTTGGGATTCCGCCGGAACCACGTGCTCGTTGAGCCAGGCATGCGCGAGCTCGTGCGCAATCACCCCGCCGGCCGCTTGGTCTGAGAGTTGGTCCATCAGTTCGGAGTAGAAAGTTATTGTCTGCCTAGGCTTCGAGAAGACCACTATGTGCCGGACAGTCGAGTATCTCGTCAGACCCACTAGGGTCTTCGTCGGATGGCGCGATAGTGTTATGGTCCGCACCGAAGTCACCCGGGGGACCTCCCTGGGCGGTCGTCGGAGGGCTTCCCTTAGGAGATGGATAAAATGCCTGTCCGCGACCCTGACCGAGACTCTTCCCTGGAGGATGTAGGCCGGATCTCCCTTCAGCTCGTGGACTTTGGCCAGTCAGACATCACCATCAAGGTCGGGTCTGGGGACTAGATCCCCTTTCCCAGCCGTCTCGCGACCACGGCGAGGACGAGGCCAATCCAGTATGGGGTGTAAGCGACTGTTTGATTGAGTCCGAGGCGGAATGCAGCCAAGCCGAAGGTTATCAGCAGCCCGAGGAAGCCGGCCCCGCCGCCGAGGAGGATCAGGAGCCTCCCCGTTGTCCGGTGCCCAGTCAGGAGGGCCAAACCACCGAGGATGACTGTGAAACCGCCGAGGGCGATCAACAAGACAAGGATGTCGACTGCCAGGGTTGCGGTCAGGCCCGCAATCCCACCAATGTACTGCGGTATCTCGCCTTCGATGATTCCTAGTGCCAAGAGGAGCAGACTGCGGGTCGCGTAGCCGCTCGCGATCATTAGTATCCCACCGGCGATCGCTAACGTCCCGCTCCCCCAGACCCTCAGGCTTCTGCCCACGGATGCATTTTTGGTCGTCGGGGTAGAATAATCTTGCGAAACGGTCTAACGCCGCCGATAGGCCACCGAGAGGTTTATCCGTGTGCAAGCGCCCAATCTGAACACAAGATGCATTCGGCGAGGACGGACGAGTCGCTTCAGAGCACGCTCAACTGGGCCAGGGGGCGCATGAAGGAGAGGGGGTACGTGGTGAACTCCCCGGTCGTGCTCTCGGTGGATTCGAAGCTCGCGATAATGGGATACGCCAAGAAGGACGGGGAGGGCCACAAGATCGTGATATCAGACTGGGCTCTCGACTCTGAGATGCTGGGAGGGTTGGTACTTCATGAGTTGGCGCACATCTACTTTACAGAGAAGGGCGCCCATTCACACGATGGCGAAATCCTCGAGGAGTTGCTCGTGGGAATGAAGGAACGCGAGGGACTGAGGGCGAAGGAGACCGAGTATCTGATCGACGCCTTCAACCACCTGCAGAACATCCTTGTGGACGACGTGGTCTTCGACGTGATGGAGGTCAGAGAGCTCGACGCGGCCAAGAGATTCTTCTCTGAATGGGTGTCCGACAAGCCATCGGGGGAACCGGCCCTCGATTCTGCGCTACTTTGCAGGAACGCGTTCGCAATCGCGTCACTGAAGCGGCGGAACCTCCTAGACCTCCACAACGACATCCGGTACAGGAACAAGGAATTCCTGTCGGTCCTCGGCGGGGACTCGCGGAACGAATTCGAGTGGATGGAAGGCTTCCTCGAGCACGCTCGCTCCGACTGGAAGTTGGAAGAGTATAGGGCTTCGCTGCTGGAGTACTTCGAAAGGATTCTTTCGGTAATGCGCTCCTCCTCCAGGATGCACGACCTCAGATAGGGGCTTCTGAATGGTCAGCGTTGGAAGACCTTCGAGGGGCAAGATGCTGGTGATTGCCGCCGTTGCCGCTGCGGCGGTATTCGGAGTCTACTTGGGATACGTCGCATGGTCGAACGACAGCTTCCCCGCGCGGGTGGGGAATTTCGACACCTACGGGAAGGTGGTCGCCGCGGACTTCAATGGGACCGACTTCGCGTTCAGGGTCCAGTGGCTTTCGGCTGACTACCTGCCGATGTTCTCCCAACTTACTTCGCAGGGATCTGAGGCCGCCAACTCCCCTGTGTGTGACCTGGGACTGACCTCAGCCGCGGCCGGCGAGGAAATCTTCATGCCATTTGGAGTCAGCCCTCCGGAGGGGGCTCTGATGAACGTCGACCTATCAATCGCAGTGAGGAGCGTCGTCAACGGGACGCAGTTCACAATTACCTACCACGTCAACAACATCACGGCCGTACAGGGGGACATCAAACCGACCTACCTATTGTGCACCGAGCCGAGCGCCCCGATGTAAGAAGCAAGGGTCACGAAAGGGTCCTGCGCACACGGGTGTATTCTTCGAAGAGAGCCTGCCTTTCCCGCTCTTCCGCGAATGCTGACCTGAAGGAATTCCCGATCAGGCTGTCAAGGGCGTCCAGCCCGAGGCCGTAGTCGTTGCAGACTGCGACCAGGACGTCGTTGATCGTACCTGATGGCCAGAGGGCCGGGTCGTCCGAGTTGACGCTGACGCAGACCCCCTCCGACAGGAGTTGCGAGATGCCCAGCTCACTTGTGCTCTTGATTTTCCCGAGCACGAGATTGGAGATTGGGTTCATCTCAACTGCCACCGATTTCTTGAGAAGGAGCCCGACCAGCGCCTCGTCCTTGACAAGGTCTATGGCGTGACCGATGCGGTCGGCTTTGAGCTCTGTGACTGCAGCCCTGATGTTCTCCAGATTCGTATCGGTTGAGCCGGTCCCCTCCCCTGCGTGCACGGTCTTCTTCAGGCCATGCGATGCGGCTACCTCGAAAGCGCTGCTGAACCTTCCAGGGGGGTTTCCTTCCTCCCTGCCTCCGAGGTCCAGGGCCACAACGGCTGGGTTCATTGAAGCGGCGCGGGCGACCTCCCGCGCGCCGTCACCATCGATTTCCCTCCCAATAGCGACAATCAGGTTTACGCGTGCGCCGTATTTCTCGGTTCCCGCTGCCAGACCTTGCGCCATGCTCTCGATCACCTGGCCGAGGGCGAGGCCTTCACGGGTGTGATACTGGGGGGCGAACCTGCCTTCAGCGTAGCTCACATTCTGCTCTTTCAGTCCTCTCACATACGCGACCCCGACTTCGCTGATGGTCTCCTCGGTCTGCATCATGCCAGTTATCGGGAAGAACCTTCTTACTATGTCGTCCAGCAGACTTCCGTACCCAGTCCCTCGAACGAACTGCATGAAGGCCCCCACCGACTGGAGCTCGGTACCATCAGGGGTGAGGAGCTTCCTGCGGTGCTTTTCGGCTATGGCAAAGAGTTCACGAGCAGGCACAGAGCCGTCTATGTGGCTGTGAAGGTCGGCCTTCGGTAACTTCCGGATCAGAGCCGGCGAAGGCGGGACCATAGCTTGAGGTCCCCGACGGTCTCCAATAAGCCTCGTCGTCCGGCAAGCTTTTAGCGCCGAGGGAACGAGAGCAACCCGACTTCACATCATTGAACCGTTTGGTCGTCGTGTTCGTTGGTATCGTCCTCGCAATCGGCGCCTATGCCGCAATCGCCCAGACCAACGTCACGGGCAACTCTCTTGACGTGCAGGTCTACGCCGACGGTTCTGCCTACATCACCCAGCACCTCGCCGCTGACCCGAAGGCGACGTCGGTCGGGGTTCAGCTCCTCTCTTCGCTCCTCTCCGGGGTGGTCGTCACCGACTCGAGCGGCGCGCCCCTCGAATACCAGTTGTCGGGAACGAACATCACAGTCTACACCCTCGGCACCTCCGAGGTGACCCTGAGATACGACACCCTGAACTTGACCAGCAAGAGTGGGACGGTCTGGACGGTGGAGTTTGCGACTGCATACAATACGACGCTGACCCTTCCGAAGTCCTCCACTCTGACCTACATCTCAGGTTCGCCGAACTCCCTGACGATAGCAAACGGTTCGCCCGTTGTCACAATCTCCCCGGGGAGGTGGCTAGTCAACTATGGCGTGACGATCGGACAGATAGGAGAGACCACGAACACGACGTCGAGTGCAAGCACCGGCAGCACTTCGACGACCACGTCGGCGACGACGTCTGGGCCCTTCCCGACTGTGCCCCCAGCGGACTGGACCGTGCCTGTGGCTGTGGCCGCAATAATACTAGCCGCCGTTGCGTTCATGGTATGGTTGAGGCGGCGGAGGCAGCTGGGGCCGGCGGGTGCCGACCTCAGGCCAGACGACGTCCAGGTCCTGAACTTCATCTCAGAGAATGGAGGCAAGGTCCTCGAGTCGGAGATCAGGTCCAAGTTCATTCTACCTAAGACGTCTGCGTGGCGCCAGATCAAGCGACTGGAAAGGCTAGGGTACGTCAAGGTAACCCGAATCGGGTCCCAGAACCAGATCGAGCTGGTCAAAAATAGGGAGCAGGGAGGCCTAAGTCGAAACTGACGCAGCAGCTGCGGCCTGAAGGTCCGCTTCTGCCTGCCCCATCAGTGAGGCTCCCTCGCTAATCTGTCCCTGTGCGAACGCCTGAGTTGCTTCTGAGGTCAGTGCCTGGGCTTGTGCCTGAGCTGTGATGCCGGCTTGCACGCTTGCGTTCAAGGCCAGAGATGCAGTTGCCAAGGCGTCGACGGTCGAAGCCCCAGCTGAAGTGACTGTGTTCCCCTGCCCCTCGACGCCAGCAGCCGCCGAGCCTGCGCCGCTGACGCTCGCGGAGGCGAACGCCTGGGCCGAAGCCACGAAGGACTCAGCCGCCTGAGCCGTTGTGCTCACTGCTGACGCGACCGCGCTGAGCTTCTCCTTGGCAGTTGCGTTGAAGAAAGCAGACGCTGAAGTGGAGATTGAAGTGATAGTTGCAGTTGTGCTCGCGCTGACCAGGACGTTTGCGGACGCCGTGCTCACCGTTCCGAGCATCGTCTGCACTTTGGCTCCTGCTGAGGCCACCGCGCCTGCAGTTCCCTGAGCGGCGGAGCTGAAGCTGGTGGATGCGGAGGTCACTGCTGAGACGTCTGCATTCAGGGTGCCCTGCAGAGTGACCAGGGTGTTGGCCAGTAGGTTGGCGTTGATTGTGGCTTCAAGGTCAGTTGAAAGTGTGGAGTACGCCGAGAGGACGGCGTTTCCGCTTGTCACAGCGGCCGAGACGTCTGAGCTGAACTTGCTGGAGAAACTCGAGGTCCCAGAGATGGCTGTGGATGAGAAGGAGGCAGTGTCTGAGCTTACGGCTGAGAGGACTGACTGGTAGTTAGTTATGCTGGACTCTGTCGCGCTGATGTCCCCCTGCAGACTGGTGGCGGCTGAGCCGAGCAGTGTCAGTGTTGCTAATGTGGTAGCCATGGTTGTCAGGTGAGCGTTGGCGGTCGTTACTGTGCTCTCCGTGGCTGCGATGTTCGATGTGGTTGACGAGAAGTCTACGCTGGCAAGGGCGGTTGCAACGTCAGATATGGAGGCGACTATGTCCCCCGTTGCACTCGCCTGAGAGGAGGCGAAGGAGTCGAAGCCTGTCTTGAATGACGTGAAGTTGGCGGAGAGGGACTGTTGCGCCTTGATGGTCGCGTTCACTTGGGCCGAGAGGGAAGACAGGACGTTGGCCTCGAATTCCTGGCCCCTGATGGGGTAGGAGAAGGCGGCGACAGTCTGGAGGGCCATCCCCGAGCTGGCGACGTCTGCCCTCGCCTTCGCGATTAGTTCTGCTGCTCCTGAGAGGTTGACCGACACTGTCGTTCCCGCCTTGGCCTGTGCCACGAGCGCTGCGGCCTGGGTAAGGTGGGCCGTGGCGTTCTGGAGCTCAGCGGTCACCTGAGCACAGGCTTGCTGGAAGACGCTCGCGTTGGCTGAAGAGACAGAGGTGGTCGCGCAGGCTTGAGCTGATATGCTGGCGATGACTGAGATTGTCGCATTGACTTCTTCGATCGCGCTTTCCGTCGCTGAGAGGTCCACAGTCGCCGTGAGACCAGCGCCACGCAGTGCCAACGATGCGCTCGCAGCAGCGCTCGTGTAGTCTTTCATGGCTTCCTGCGCGGCGAGGACCCCTCCGGTCATGTTAGTCCCGGTCGAGAGGTCTTCCCTGGCTATAGCGAGCATGGAGTCTCCCGCGCTGAGCTGTGACTCGGCCGCCGAGGTGTCGAGTTGGTGCACAGCCGCAGCCCCTACGAGGGATGCAGCGTAGGCTCTGGACGATTCTGTTGTCAGGACCATCGTCTGGAGTTGGGCTTGTGTCGGGGTTGATGCCCCGACTTGGGCTAGAGCGAAGATTGGAGTGAAGATTCCGGCGAGCAGCAGGCATGCTGCTGCAGCCGATAGCACCGATCTTTTCGGCAGTATTTTTCGCATGGCTCTCCCTAGGGAGCTACGAAGGATAAGGAACCCCTTGGAACGAGCGTTCCAGGGAGTGAGAAGGCTCCTAGAACCTAGGGTCTGTCCGGAAGAATTCCTCTAGCGCCCAGATCTCAAAGTCCAGCGTCATTAGTCGCTTCGCCGCGTGTTCCCTCTGTTTCATTAGAAGCCGCAGCTGGACTGCTTCGGGCGATTCGATGGCCCCTTTGAGCTTGTTTTTCCCTTCTAGCGTCTCATTCATGTCGAGTCTCCTCGAAAAAGGGGAAAGGGTGGCCTATCCGGCCACCACGACTGTGCTTGCGTATGTGTTGGCACCGATGACGGTCACAAGATAGTGCTGACCTGAGGCGATCCCAGTCACCTGGATCCCGCCGAGACCGAAGTCAAGGGAGATTGTGCCTTGAGAAAGTCAGGGTGACTGCGGAGCTGCCCCCGACCGTGCTTCCACTGTTCAGCAGTGCCGCCGCCTGGAGCGAGGTTGAGGATTGGAGAGACCCTGTGCTGTCCACCGTGAAGACGGCTGAGCCAGACAGGGAGGATGGGAGGGACGCGTTCGCAGATGTTGATGCTGAGACAGGAGTGACTACGACCTCCTTGATGTTCGCAGTCGCGCTTCCTGTGTTCTGGGCCGCCAGGACGAGTGAGCCGCTAGTCATGCTCGCCACGAGGTTCACGTTTGTGCTGGTCTGGGAGACGAAGCTGCTGAACCATGCCTTGCCTTCGACGTTCGTGGTCGCTCCCACCTGAAGAGAGGCAGACGCGGCCTCGCTTGGGGGAACGGCTGTGGCGAACGCCGTCGCGCTGAAGATGAACTGGGGCTTGGTTGAGTTGCCGGTGTTCATGACTATGGTTCTCATGTCAACGATGGCGGCTGCTGTTGCTGAGGCATTGACTTGCGCCTTGCTCTGCATGCTGGCCGTGAGATTGCTCGAGGTGACTGTGGCCACGTACTCCTGTCCCTCGTAGGTGACTTGGCACGAGTCGATGTGGAACCTGACTTGGTCGTAGGCACCGCTCTGGACTTGGGCAGCTGCTATTGTCTGGCTGACCCCCGACGAGCTCATCAGGTTCATGGTCCCTGAGCCGCTCACCTGGGTCCAGCCTGACGCCGCCGCTGCACCGTCGCTGTGGACTTCGACCGAGCTGTATGAGACGGCCGCTGCCGTGACCCCCGCTGAAGTCACCGGCGGGTCGGTCGCCATCAAGGCCAGTTGGCCGGACTTTGTTTGTGTTCCTGTGCTTGTTGTTGGTTGAGATGCATAGTAGACGGCCGCAGTCGCCAAAGAGACGACCAGGACCGCCGCTATGGCGATCATTGCTGCATTCGATCTTTTCATGGGGACCCCTAGGTACCCGGCCAAGATTAGGAACCCTGAGGAACGGGCGTTCCCGAACGCGATGGAACGATTCCGACCAGTGACTGGGGTCGTTCAGCCGTCTACGATGCTCGAGGGGCTTGGAATCGCGGTGGCCGACGTCACCGGATTCTGACCACCTGCTCTCTCCCGAAGGGAGGGGCAGACATGGAGTATCGAGTGTACACTTCGCGTGGGATCGAGACGTCCCCAAGATACAGCTCTCCGACGAAGTGCCGAGAGGCCGGACTGAGGAAGCAGGTCTTGGGGAGTCCGAGAGTCAAGGTCGCCTTGGCCACGATGCATGGGTCGTTCGGTTCCCCTGAAGTGGGGTCGAGGCCGGAGGGAATGTCCAAAGCCAGCATGGGGGAATCCGTTTCGTTCGCCTTTCTTATGATCGACGCGACTGGCTCTCTGGGTTGCCCCTTCGCGTTGTACCCAAGGAGCGCGTCGATTATCAGGTCGAAGCCTTCGAGCTCAAGCGATTGGCTAGCCGTGATGCCCATCGCCTCGACCGTATGAAGATGCCGCGAGGTCACCTCTCCCAAAGCGTCTCTCTCCGCCCCGATGAGGATGCTAACGTCGGCCCCCCAGTTGTGCAGGTGTCTCGCAGCGACGAGGCCGTCTCCCCCGTTGTTTCCCTTCCCCGTCAGGCACACCACCCTTCTTCCGCGGACACTTCCGCCCAGCATCCGTTTCGCGAGAATGGCCGCTGCCAGACCCGCGTTCTCCATCAGTGAAAGAACATCAATCTTGTAGTCCCCGATTGCCGTCTCGTCTATGGCTTTCATTTCATCTGCCGTGACGTAAACAAACCCTCCGACCTTCCGCAACGCGCAAACGAGGGACTGTCGGCTATTTCAGCATAGACAAGCGCCTTATCTGGCGCGGTTGGGGAACGCTAACAGATTGCCAGACAGAAATGGGTTCCTAGGGTTGAACCGCAAGGTGGTCGCCTGCAGGAGATGCCCTAGACTGGTGGAATACAGAGAGAACCTGCCAGCGAGGAAGGCGTTCGCCAATCAGGAGTACTGGAGGAAGCCGGTCCCTGGGTTTGGCGACCCACGGGCGAGAATAGTCGTGGTGGGGCTCGCGCCGGCAGCTCACGGTGGGGAAAGGACAGGAAGGGTGTTCACTGGGGACGAATCGGCCAGGTTCCTGTACAGGTCGTTTTACGTTGCGGGGCTCGCCAACCAACCGATGTCGGAGTCGAAGAAAGACGGCCTCGCGCTGCTTGGGTGTTATGCCACAGCTGCAGTAAAGTGTGCCCCGCCAGAGAACAGGCCAACGGCGGAGGAGTTCCGGAATTGCAGCGTTTTCCTGGCAGAAGAGCTTCGGTTGCTGACGAATGCTAGGGCGGTAGTCGCTCTTGGGAAGCTGGCGTTCGACGCAATCGCCAGATGGGCAGACAGCAAAGGTGTGGACACTTCGGGGATGGTGTTCGAACACGGTAAGTCCTACGACCTCGCCGGCCTGCCGAGAGTGTACGCGTGTTACCACCCGAGCCCCAGGAATACGTATACTGGCACACTCACGAGGCGGATGATGACCGGGCTTTTCAGAAAGGTAATCAGGGAGTGCCAGCAGGACTCGGAATCAGATCAATGATCAAGACCGAGAAGAGCGTCTACGACACACCTGAAGCCTCGGACGGCAAACGAGTCCTGGTGATGAGGACCTGGCCTCGCGGTATCTCGAAGGACAAGGTCGATTTGTGGCTTAAGGACTTGGGAACTGAAAAGGAGCTAATCAGGAGGTGGAAGTCGGGTAAGGTTTCCTGGAATGAATTCTCGAAGGAATACAAGGCGAGCCTGAAGGGGAAGGAACCGCTACTTCGAGAGCTCGCAGCGGAATCCAAGAGGGGGACGGCTACCCTTCTCTGTGGTTGTAGAGACGAGGCTCACTGCCACCGACGTCTGCTGAAGGAGGAGTTGCTCCGCTATCTCTAGGGACTGCTCTTTCGTTCCTACGACAGGCTTGTAGCCTAGGTCCCGGTTATTGGTTGAATCGGCAGTGGCTCTCCGTGCTCGCCTGCCGCGCATCCGCAGCCTTGGACATGGCCGCCGCGTCTCAGTGTTCCTTTGTAGAGCCCGTCTTCCAGCTTCTTGCCTGTCTTGGCTTCCCACGCCTCGATGGGCATGCCGTACTTCTGCTGTATCCTGTCACGATACCATTCTGGAATGACATTAAAGGAACAAAATGGTATGATTCTCAGGTCAGGAGTGAGGTAGTGAATGTCGCACCTTTGTAGTCTTTCTTCATCCTGATTAAATTTATCTTGAAAATGCATCATCCCGAGGAACATGCTCTTCAGGTGGAACTGGCCGATGGACGAGTAGTCGTGCTTCACAAGGGCGTCTGTGAGTAGCTTCGCGAAGCTGAGGCTCTTCGGTTGCTTCTCCTTGTCGACGAACGACGAGATCCTTGTCAGGACCTTCGCAGCCACGATGTAGCGGTTCGCCCCGGAGTAAATCTCTTCGCTCTTCTCGTCTAGGTATTCTATGAGCCCCTTGATGTCCACGAACTCTGGCAGCGGGACCAGCCTCTTCTTGTCCGGGTCGTTGAAGACGTACGTCCCGGCTCCGCAGGCGAAGTGGATGGATAGTTCGTACTGTTCCTTCTTCGTGAAGGCCTCGATGAAGCCGGTCACCGGCGAACAGGACGGGACCGGGAACCAGCCGTCCTTCGGGATCTCCCCGTTGGTCTGCTCCTCGATCCTGTCGATGCAGTCTGGTATCGTGATGCGGTACTTCGCCCTCTCAGTCTTCGTCAGCCTGCCCGTCAGTGACACAGGCTGGAAGTTGACTGCATGGACCGTGTCGATGTTCCTCTGGCCGAAGCGGATTATGTCCCCCAGCTCGTGGTCGTTGATCGACTTTATGACCGTCGGAACGAGGACGACCCCCACTCCGACCTTCCTGCAGGCATCGATGGCATAGGGCGCCTCCCAGTGGTTCTTCGGGTTGGTCCTTGGGGTGGTTCCATCGAAGCTCATGTACAGGTTGGAGACCCCTGCGTCCTTCAGCCTCTTCGCGAGGCCGGGGTTCAGGGCCAGATTGATTCCGTTGGTGTTGAGCTGGATGTGGTCAACCCCTTCTTCCTTCATGATCTTGATTATCGTCGGCAGGTCTTCCCTGATCGTCGGTTCGCCACCTGTGATCTGGACCGAGTTGCCTGCTACCGGCCTTTCGGCCTTCAGCGATCGGGCCATCTCCCTCACCTGGTCCAGGGTTGGCTCGTAGACGTAGGCCCCCTCCAGCCCCTTCTTGACGTAGAAGAAGCAGTACCAGCACGTGAGGTCGCACCTGTTGGTCACGATTATGTTGGAGAGTCCAGTGTGCGAAAGGTGGTTCGAGCAGAGGCCGCAGTTCGCTGGACACGAGCAGACGTCCATCGGGACGTTCGCAGCGTGGGTCCCCTTCCCGTCCTTCCAGTAGCGCGAAAACTTGCTGTACATGTCGTATGAACCGAAGTATAGCTCTTCGGTCTCGCCGTGCTCGGGGCATGTCTTCGTCATCCAGACCTTGTTCTCCCGTTCGAACACTATCGCTGGGAGGATTCGGTTGCAATCAGGGCAAATCGACTGCGTCTGTCGAATGAAGTTGCCCTTCGAAATTTGCCGCTTCAGCTCCAGACTAATGTCTGCTATCTGAGCCATCAGAATCGCTTAGAAGGGACTAGTCCCCGCTGAGGATATAAGCATTTTAACTTTCCAGAGGGTGAAAGGTTAATCCTTGCCTTTCTTCTTCTCTGCGTTGGCTGAAGCCATGCCAGGCTTCACCCCCTTGATGGCGAAGACGGTCCGCTCAGGGGTGGTGACCACGAGGTTGCCGCACTTCGTGCACCGGAAGTACGTGTTGACTCCTTCGTCCGTCCTCTGTTCTCCGATGTATTCGAGAGACACGTGCTTGCATTCAGACATAAGCGCTTTCAGGCCGTCGAATATGCAATATACGCTTTTAACTTCCCGGGGAGAGATTCGGGTCCAGAAATGAGAGTCGCGTCGAGGGACTACGTGAGTAAGGGTTGCAATCTGGAGCATCTCGCCGACTCAGTCGAGGAACACTTTCAGGTGGAGGGGTACGAGTCCCAGCTTGCCAAGAAGCCCGACGGCTGGATAATCCAAGCGAGGAAGAAGGGGTTCCTCAGGGATCTGCTGGCGGCAGACAGGGCGTTCACTGTGACAGTGTCGGGGGAACCCGACAACTTCAGGGTCTCTTTCGGAATCGGAAAGTGGGCCCAGAACCTGGGGTTGGCGCTCGTGGAGGGGGTGGCAATCGCCCCGGTGGTCTTCTTCCTGGAGGTCCCGGTCTCTCTGTGGAGCTATGAAATCGAGCGAGAGTTCTGGAACTTTGTGGAGAAACAGGTGGACCTGCGAGTATGAAGTTCATGGGCGTGCGTAGATGAGCCTAAGTGAAAGGGCAGCGGCTGCGCTGGAGGGGCTCGGCCTGACCGGGAGCGAAGTGAAGGCATACGTGGCCTTGCTCCGGGGCGGGACAATGACTGCGAGTGACGTGAGCAGAGCGGCCAGGATTCCTTACTCGAAGGTCTACGATGCCCTGGAGTCCCTCCATCAGAAGGGATGGGTAGAGGAACAGAAGAGCAGGCCGATAGTGTACACGGCTAGGCCTCCCGACACTGCTCTCGAAGAGTTGAAGTCGAGGAAAGAGACCGAGAGGAAGGAAAAGGAACAGCTCGCCCTCGAGGAGCTGATGGCAGTCTACGTCAGCCGAGGGGAGCAGGAGAAGCCGGACATCTGGATCATGAGGGGCTTCAACGAGATTCTTTCAAGAGTGAAGAACCTGCTTCTGAACTGCAGGACCGAGCTCTTGGTCGCGCTCCCGGCACAGCTCCTTCCGTTCACTGAGCGGATCGAGCCCCTTTTCGCAGCCCTCAAGGAGAAGGGGGTCAAGACAATGGTTCTGACCTCCCCCGACCTTCCTCCGGAGGCGATGGAGAGGCTCTCCAGGTTCGCCGAGGTCAAGACCAGGAAGACGATGTACGGAGGGGGGCTGGTGTCGGATTCCAGGGAGGTGGTACTGTTGCTTGGTGGCGGGGAACAGAGCACCCTTCCGCTCGCAATCTGGGCTTCCCACCATGGTCTGGCGAGCTTCGCAAAGGACTACTTTGAGTTCCTCTGGAACTCGCCGGGAACTGCGAAACGGTAGGAGGGGAGGCGACCTGTCCGGCGGTTCAAGTCATGTAAAGGGTGTTCCCAGGGACCGAGAAGACGTGGTGAAGAGGCTCGGCTCAGAATTGGGTCTGACGAGAGACGAAGCTGTTCTCTACCTGAGTCTGCTGAGCAAGGGGTCGGTCCCGTCGTCGCCGAAGGACCCCCGACTTGAGAAGTTAGAATATGAAGGGATGCTGATCCTCTCAGGAGACGGTAAGAGGTTCATCCCAGTCCATCCAAGGCTCGCCGTCGCCAACCACTACAGGAGTTGGAGGGAGCGCATGGTCAGGGAGATAAACGAGAGGAGGATGAGGGTGGACAGGCTGATACTCGAGCTGATACCCGTGTACGAGGCCGCAATGGAGAAAAAGGCGGGCGAAGGGGGCGGGTAGGAAAGCATGCCGGATTGTAATCATGAAATAGTCTTCATGGGCATGGTGAATGTCAACCGCGACAACTACCTGCAGGGAGTGGTAGACGTCTGGAGGTGCAGGAAATGCAGGAGGCTCTTCTGTGATGACAAGCGGTACGGTGAACCCCTCAAAGCGAGCGTAGGGTTCGAGTCGATACCTGACGACGAGAAGTGGGGTGTGCTCACGTGCACCACCCTGAAGGACGTCTCCATGAACAGCCTAGGCGTCAAGCCCGGCAAGAAGATCACCCACGCGTGCAGGAACGGTGAGACGCACGAGTTCATTGTGGGGGCGGATTATTCGCTGTCGCCAGTGGTGGCGAACCCAATACACAGGGTCTATCTGGTCGAAGAGTACGTGAACAAGAACATCGAGGCAGGGTACTACAGGCTCACGATGAAGTGAAATGGCGAGACTCGGGACAGCAGCAGGCGCCCTCGGCATCCTGACCGGCCTCTGGACCCTGGCCGTCGTCTATTTGGACGGCGCTCTCCGCAGCTGCCCCTCGGGGGGGTGTCCGCCGTCAGGATTCGACTGGTACGGAGCGGCAATCGTCCTCCTGAGCATCCTTCTCATCTTCAACTCCGCAGTGAGCTTCGTCTGGCACAGTCAGGTCTTCTACGTCACTTCCCTGATTTCTGCGCTGTTGACCGTCGCTCTGCTACTGGATGCAAGCTCGATCGACCCGGCAGTCTTCTGGTTCACTGTCGTCTTGCCTGCGCTCAGTGCCGTGGTCAACCTCTTCGCCGCCAGGGTGAGGACTGCGGTTTCAGAGCAGTCTCATCCGATGAACCTCCCGGTGTTCGGCTAGATCCGTAAGATTTCGAAGACGCTAGAATCGAGGATCCTCAGAACGCCTGTTCTCAGGGAACCCACCTGGATTCCGAAGTAGACGTCCCGCGAGTAGGAGAGCTGCTTCAACGCCCGTCGCATCACGCTGAGGGCCACCTGTTCCTGCCCCTTCTGATGGTGGACGAGGGCAGCGCAGACCAGGATGACGCCCTGCACGAAGAGTTTCTCGTCTCCGGTGAGGTTCCTCCAGGCCCCCTCCAGCACCTCGTGGCACTCCCAGTATCGCTCGGCATTGAAAAGGACCCTCGCCTCCCGGACTGCCTCCTCTGTGGACCTGTACTGGGGAGCCTCACTCAGGTCCTTCGAGAACTCGACTTGGCCGAGGGGTTCCAGCGCCAAGAGACAGAGCTCGAAGTCGCTCCTCGATTGCGCGAACAGGTCTATCTCAAGGGCGCCGTAGGAGGTCCACTTGGGGTTCCTTGCCTGGAGGTACAGGTTGGATGAGACGGACCTGATGACTGACAGGAAGGCCGCCTTGTCCTCGCTGGACGGGGCGATTCGGACGAGGAAACGCAATGGGTCTCACCGACCAGTCCATCCTTTTGAAAGCTCCGGACTGTTCAGGACACCCGGGCAAGCCTTTAATCTCGATGGCGTCGTCTCGCCGTTGTGGGTGATGACCGGATTAGCCCAAATGATTCGATGATTTGGATCTTGAGTAGGGAGAACCCACACACTAGAGACGCGTGGACAGCGCCATGTCCTGCTGAAATCTTATAACCGGTCTAGATTCTCGGTGGGAAAGGCGGTAGGGTGTGGTCCAGCTCGACTTTGCCTGCAATCTTGAGGGATTCCGTAGGTTCCTGATCAACAGCACCTGCAGGAGCTTCATCCCAGAATCGTACTTCCGCGACCCGGAGGTCTTTCCCGAGAAGGAGGGGGACCAAGGGTCAATCTACATCGAGGCTGCGGACAAGGTGGACCTAAAGAAGATGAGAGACCTCACCTTCATCAACGCGAGGGACATCCTCGGGATAATCTACACTTCGAAGAGCGGCAACACCAGGCTGAAGTGGAGGCAACTTCGCGGAAGGATTGGAAGGGTCACCGGGGAAGCTTCTGGGAACAGCCTGGGGAACCTGGTCATGGCGAGGGTGCTATCGACTGAGGACGTAGAAGCGATAATGTCTCAGCAGGGGGGACCTGGTGAGGGAGAACCCGAGTCGCCTGCAGCTGTAGGAGAGGTCGGGGAGCCAGCAGAGGGAGTGCCAGAGGGAGAGGATCAGGTCGAGACTTCGGGCGGCGAAGACAGTCAATCAATCGGTGCGAGGTAAATCTGCAAATGGCAAAGGTCAAAGTCAACAGGATAAGCAGCGTCACAGACCCGCTGACAGGCCTGCCTGCGAAGCAGATTGAACTGGTCGAAATTCGGGACGCAAGGAGGCCGGAGGGGTTCCCGCAGAGCGACGAAGGGAGGGTGCTGCAGGGGATGCTGTCCCAGCTCCAGACGATGGGACTGATCCCTCAGATGCGCGAAATGGGGTTTGCAAAGGTGACGATGATCCTCACCGAGACCGAATACGACATGCTGGGAGTGAGGCTGGATGTGAACGAGACCTACGAACTCGACATCCGCAACGGGTCGCTCACCCTGAGGAAGATAACCGAAGGGACGTAAAATCTAATAGCTGCCGGACGGCGTGAGCAACATGACAGGTGGGCCAAGGCCAGGAGACAGGGCTCCAGATTTCACCCTGAAGACGCAGGAGGGGAAGGAAGTATCTCTACATGACTTTCTGGGGGAGAAGAACGTGGTACTCTACTTCTACCCGAAGGACTTCACCACGGGCTGCACAACCGAGGCGCGAACGTTCAGCCTGAACTACGACTCGTTGCTTGGTCTGGGAGCGGAGGTCATTGGCGTCAGCTCCGACTCGAGCGAGAGTCACAAGAGCTTCGCAGAGGGGTGTAATGTGAAGTTCCCTTTGGCCAGCGATACCGGGGGGAGGGTGAGGGAACTGTACGGTGTGCATTTGTCGTTGGGGCTATTCCCTGGCCGGGTCACTTTCGTGATTGACAAGCAGGGGGTGGTGAGGCATGTCTTCTCGTCTCAGCTCAACCCAAGGAAGCACGTGTCAGAGGCGGTGGACGCCCTCAAGGCGCTCGATTGAGACAGGGTTTCATCCCCTTCAACTCGAGACCCAAGCGGCCCGAAGGATGGTGTAGGTGCGGCGTGCGGGATGCGTACTGGAGCGGGTACGAATCTGACCGAAGAGCGAGTCTCCGGGGACTCGGACCCGGTCCGCGAGTCAGAGCCCTTTTCACGACAGCACGCAAGATCGACGGGCTCGCTATTATGCTA
>CAYYYU010000027.1:0-28180 GCA_964476175.1 uncultured Nitrosopumilales archaeon | reverse complement strand
CCCCTGAGTAGCTTCGCCTTCTTTCCGACCCCCTCCGCCCCTCCGTAGCCTCCTAGAGTGCCGTCCAGCTTGACCACTCTGTGGCAGGGGACTACGATGGGGGTGGGGTTCGCCCGCAGGGCCGCTCCGACCGCCCTGCTCGCCTTCGGCTTTCCCATCTTGGAAGCTATGGCGCCGTAAGTGGTGACCTTCCCTAGCGGGACCTGGGACGTCAGCTCGTAGACCTTTGCAGAGAACTTCGAGACTTTCAGACCCTGACTACCTCCAAACCGAACTGCGAGACCAGCCCGGCTATTTTTTCTTTGTGCTGTCCCAGGCCTTTCCAGTCCAGGAGGGCGTACTTTACCGGCACCGTCGACTTCCCGAGCATCTGGCCCACCATCCGTTCGTCAATATGCTCGAGCGCATACTTCGGTGCTACGAACGACACTGCGAACTCCCCCTCGACGACCAGCTTGTTGAACTTCTCCGGATAGTGCGTCCCCCCGAACGCTATCGCAGCCTTGTCCCAGACCCGCCTTTCAGTCAGGCTCTCCACCAGGGCGTCGGCGACGACCCCTGCCGCCTTCTTGTCCCCCCAGTACTTCTCAGAGGACCCCAGCTCGACGAAGACCACCGGTCTCAGGAGGGACGTCGGGCCGTGATGAGTCGCCTCCATCGTGATCTCATACGACGGCACCCTATCCCGTCGCTTCGACAGCGCGATCAGATAGTCCTTCAGGAAGAACGGGTCGGCCCGCGCGAGCTCTCCTCCGACCCCGCCAAACTTCGCCTCCTTCGAGAAGTTCCCTGGTGTGTGGGCGGTCAGCGAAGCGATCCCGGACTCGGCGCTGTGCCTCGAAAGGAAGACGTAGGCCTGCGGGTTGAAGTACGAGTCCAGGTCAGGAGGATTCACAATCGACCCTTCGAAGAACGAAAGCAGCAGCGAGCCTTTCTGGTGGACAGGCTTCCCGAGGAGGTTGATCCCTGTAGACTCGAAGCCCTGTTCCCGGATGAGCGCCTCGGCGAGGGTCCTTGACGCAAGGTCAGACGAAGTCGCGACTATGACTGTAGCGGGTTCGCCCTGAGGCGTCATACTCATGCCTCCCTAGTTCGGCTTGATATTAGCTTCCGATTCTGTCTAATCTCCGTTTGGTTTAGGGGGTTCTTCGGGCTGTCCAAAGCCGTTTGGTCAGAATCCAGTCTCGGACGAGGGAATCATGTATATGTTCAAACCAACCAAGCTGGGACAACCGAGGAAACCAACCGACGAAGGGACACAACACAACCTAGCTTCCCAAAGATTATAAACCGCGGGAGCGGAAGGAACCATGTAACATGGGCCTAAGGGACTTCTTGAAATCGGCGAACGCGATATTCAGGCTCTCTCACAAGAGCGACAGGGCAGAGTTCACCCTGTATCTCAAACTCGTGGCCCTCGGGATTGCCGTAGTGGGGACCATCGGATTCATCATACGCCTGGTGGGCAACATCTTCTTCCACTGACCTTTCCGCGAGCATAATGTTTTAAGAACCGCCAAAATCTGGTTGAATTCAACGTGTCCGTTTTGAGCGATCAAGAGAGGAACAGTTCGATTTTCCCGGTCAAGACCACCGGAGGTCAGGAGCGGACTGTCGCTACCTTCGTGGCCAACCGCGCCCAGCAGAAGAAGAAGCCGATATACTCCATCTTGGCCCTCGACACCTGGAAGGGCTACGTCCTGTTCGAGGCCCCCAACTCCCAGGTGGTCGACGAGAGCATCCAGGGCTTCAAACACGTCAGGAGCAAGATACCTGGGATGATGCTCTACCAAGACATAGAGAAGTTCCTGGTGACGAAATCCATGGTCGCCGAGCTGAGCGTAGAAGACACAGTGGAGATCGTAGCCGGACCGTTCAAGGGGATGCGCGCCAAGATTTCTCGGCTAGAGAAGGACAAGCAGGAGGTCACTGTGGTACTGATGGACACAGCGTTTGCGATGCCAATCACCATCGACGCTGCCTACACGAAACTTGTGGCACGCGCGAAATCGGAGCCGGCAGAAGCCCCGCCCCGCTGAGCCTTCCCAAGAACGGAGATCCTCCGATTGACCCGCCCACCCAGCGCATGCGCAGTCCCCGGGTCCTCTTGCAACGTCCCTGAGGAGACGACAACCCCAGACTGCCTAAAGCTTAGATACTCGACACCGAGAGTGCCCGATTCCAAGGTAGCTTAGCATGGGAGAGAAGAAGGTCATCAACGTCCTGGTCATGGGGGGCGAGGCCAGCGCTGGTCCTCCGCTCGGCCCGGCACTGGGTCCGCTGGGGGTCAACGTCCTCGGGATAGTCAACGAGATCAACAAGCAGACGGGGGACTTCAAGGGGATGAGGGTGCCGGTGAAGGTCGAGGTCGACCAGGAGACGAAGCAGTTCACCATCACCGTGGGGACTCCTACGACTTCAGCCCTGATAGCAAAGGAATCGGGGATTCCGAAGGGTTCGGCGAAGCCCAACCTTGATTTCGTGGGGGACTTGACCTTCGACAAGGTGGTGGGCATAGCCAAGAGCAAGATGGCCGGCTCCTACGCCGTGTCGGTCCGCTCGGCCGTGAAAGAGGTCGTCGGTAGCTGCGTCAGCATGGGCGTGAAGGTCGAGGGGAAGGACGCGCGTGAGTTCATGACGGAACTGGACTCTGGAAAGTGGGATTCGAAGCTACAGTAGATCCGAACGGGTAAATGCTTTTAACGCCACTGCGGAGGCTCGAAGAGGAATTCGTGGTCAGGGCATGCTCTCAAACCAACAACTGGTCGAGCTGGTCAAGAAGGGGAAGGAGCAATCCAAGGAAAGGAAGTTCACCCAGTCCGTAGAGGTTATCGTGAAGCTCAAGGAGGTCGACCCCAAGAAGACCGACCTCAACATCAACGAGATTGTCTATCTGCCTCATCCCACGAGCAAGCAGGCCAAGATCTGCTTCATCGGCACAGGAGACCTGGCAGTGAGGGCGAAGAACGCGAAGGCCGACCTTGTGATGGACCCTTCCCAGCTTGAGAACTACGCCGGGAGCAAGAAAGAAGCGAAGAAGCTCGCCCGCTCCTACGACTTCTTCATGGCAGACACCGCTCTGATGCCCAGGATAGGCAGGATCCTCGGCCAGGCGCTCGGCCCCAAAGGCAAGATCCCGACCCCAGTCCCCCCTAACGCGTCCGTTGAAGCCATGATTCAGAGGATGAGGACCGCGGTCCGGGTCAGGAGCAGGGGCTCCCTGGGCGTAGCCGCGAAGGTGGGGGAGAACACCCTCTCCGAGGCGCACCTGGCAGAGAACATCCTTGCAACCGTCCAGGCCGTTTCAAAGAAGCTCCCGAACGGCGACAAGAACATCAAGACGATCATGGTGAAGACCACGATGGGCAAGCCGGCCAAGCAGGCGGTCGATTGATATGAGCGAGATTGTGCAGGTCCACAAGCACAACCCGAAGAAGGAAGCCATCATCGAAAGGGTGAGCGAGTTGGCCCAGAAGTACCCGGTCCTGGCCGTGACCAGCCTTTCGAAGGTCAGGGCGTCACAACTGATGGCTGTCAGGAAGGCGCTCAGGGGGCACGCCGAAGTCTTCGTCGTGAAGAACAAGCTGGCTGTCCTCGGGCTCAAGAAGGCAGGCATCAAGAACGCGGACCAGCTGATTTCCCATCTCACCGGACAGAACGCCATGATCTTCTCGACGTACGACCCGTTCAAGCTCTTTCTCACTCTCGACAGGAACAAGGTCTACCTCCCAGCAAGGGCAGGGGACGTGGCACCGGAAGACATCATGGTCCCGGCCGGAAACACCAGCCTTCCTGCGGGCCCAGTCCTCAGCGAGTTCAGGGAGGCGGGCATCCAGACGAAGATCGAAGGCGGAAGCATCTGGGTCAACAAGGACTCGGTGGCAGCGAAGAAGGGGAGTACGATCACCCCCAAGCTCTCAAGCCTCCTCTCGAAACTGAACATCAAACCGATAAGGGCAGGGCTCACGATTGCGCTCGCTTACGAAAGCGGCCTCATCTACGCCGGGGAGCTGGTGGCCATCGACCTTGAGAAGTACAGGCAGAGCCTCCTCGAAGCCTACGCCTCGTCCAGAGGACTCGCGATAGTGATAGGCTACGTGACGAAGGAGACCGCCCCCGAACTCATAGGGAAGGCCTACAGGGAAGCCGTCAGCCTGGCCGTAGAGGCAGGCTACATCACTCCGGAGACTGCACCAAGGATTCTTGCGGAGGCAGAGGCCGAAGCTTCGGCCCTCACAGCAGCCGCTAAGGAAAAGGGCCTGAAGTAAAGTCCGGTTTCTTTCAGCCGAAGAGAGAAGCGAGACCCTGTAGTGCCTCTTCTTCCTTCTTCTCCTCTTCCTTTGGCTTCTCTTCTGCTTTCGCAGCCGGCGCGCCCGTTGCGGCTCCGGCTGCTGCCGGGGCCACGGCCATGGCGGCTGCGTTCTTCAGCGCCTCGTCGATGTTTACTTCGCTGAGGGCAGAAGCGAGTGCCTTGATCTTGACTTCGTCGGGGGCTACTCCGGTCGCCTTGACTACGCTCGTCAGGTTCTCTTCGTTGACCGGTTTGCCCAGCTTGTGAAGGAGAAGGGCCGCATAGACGTACTCCATCTTAATTCGCGGAAAGGCCACGTGGTTACGTATTTAAGACTTTGAGCGCAGAAAGCCGTCCCAAGTTTATCTACTTCAGGTGAAAGAGTTCCGACATCCAGTGGCTTTTCTCAGATGAATGAAAAGAAGCATGCTCTCAGGTCGAAGTTCTCCGCTGACTACAAACGGTACTATCTCGTAGACCTCTTCAAGAGAGAAGGCTTCGTAAGGAAGAAATGCGAGAGCTGCGGCCGCTTCTTCTGGACGCTCGACGAGGGGAGGAAGCTCTGCGACGAGCCCCCCTGCTCGCCCTACTCCTTCATCGGCAACCCGATCACAAGAAAGAAGCTGGACAGGGTCGGCCTCTGGAGGACGGTCGAGCGGTTCTTCAAAGAGAACGGGCACCACATCGTGAACCGGTATCCGGTGGTGAGCAGGTGGAGGCCTGACCTGTACTTCACGGTCGCTTCAATCATCGACTTCCAGAGGGTGGAGGCTGGCAAGGTGATCTTCCAGCTCCCGGTGAACCCCCTGGTCGTCCCCCAGGTCTGCCTCCGCTTCAACGACATACCGAGCGTCGGCGTAAGCGGCAAACACGGGACCTCATTCATCATGATGGGCCAGACCTGCCTTGACAACAAGGAAGGCTACTGGAAGGACAAGTGCATCGACCTCGACTTCGACCTGCTGACGAAGAGGCTCGGGGTCAGCCCCGAAGAGCTGACCTTCAACGAGGATGTATGGGTAGGGTACGGGGCCTTCGGCTATTCCCTGGAGTACTTTGCCAGGGGTGCTGAGCTCGGAAACGCGGTCTTCACGGCCTTCGAAGGCGACCTGAACCACTATGTCGAAATGAAGGAGAAGGTGGTCGACATGGGAGCGGGCCTGGACAGGTGGGTCTGGGCTTCCCAGGGCACTCCGAACCTCTACGAGGCCAACTACGGGCCCCTGCTGAAGAAGATGAACGAGCTCTGCAAGGTCGAGGTCGACAGGGAGCTCTTCCTGAAGTATTCGAGGCTGGCAGGGACGATGAATGTCGACGAGTTCGGCCCCCTTGCCGAACAGCGGCGCCTGATCGCGAAGCAGTTGAGCGTCGATGCCTCGTGGCTCGAGCGTTCCCTCGCTCCCCTGGAGGCCATGTATTCGGTCGTAGACCACGCCCAGACGCTCCTTTTCGGAGTGGCAGACGGGATGCTGCCGAGCAATTCGGGGGGCGGTTACAATCTCAGGATCCTGTTCAGGCGGGCCATGAACTTCATCCGCTATAGCAAGTTCCCAATCAGCATCACAGATGTAGTCAACTGGCACATCGACTATCTGAAGGGAATGTATCCTGAGCTTGAGGAGCACAGGGACGACGTGGCCGAGGTCCTGAAGGTCGAGGAGTCCCGCTACGCCTCGTCCACCGAGCGCGTCTCGAAGATCGTCTCCTCGATGTCCTCCGGAGGGAAGTCGGTCTCCACCGACGAGCTGATCAGGCTGTACGACTCAGACGGCGTCACCCCCGAACAATTGATGGAGGCAGGTGCGAATGTGGAGATGCCCGAGGATTTCTATGAAAAGGTTCAAGCCAGGCACGTCTCCCGCAAGTTCGAAGAACCGAAGCCCGACTTCCAGGTGGGGAACCTCAAGCCCACCAGACTGCTCTACTACGAAGAGGACGCAGACTTCGACTTCAAGGCAAAGGTGCTGAAGGTCCTCCCCGGCAACAGAGTCGTCCTGAACCGGACCGTCTTCTATCCGAGGGGGGGAGGGCAGGAGCCCGACAGAGGTACAATCGGTTCTGCCAGAGTGGTAGACGTCGACAGGTACGGGGACATAGTGATTCACAAGCTCGAAGGAAAGGCGCCCAGGGTCGGCGCACAGGTCGAGTGCCACGTCGACAGGCGGCGCAGAAGGAGGATAACGCAGATTCACACGGCTACCCACATCATCAACGGCTCCTCACGGCAGACCCTGGGGCCCTGGGTCTGGCAGCACTCTGCTTTCAAGGAGGAGGACTACGGCAGAATCGACATCACCCACTTCTCCCACCTGACGGAACAGGAAGTTCAGAAGATAGAGGACCTGGCCAACGAGGTGGTCAGGAAGAACCTGAGGATCAAGAACACCTTCATGCCCAGGCAGGAGGCTGAGGAGAGGTACGGGTTCAGGCTCTACCAGGGGGGCGTGGTCCCCGGCAGCACAGTGAGGGTGGTGGACGTGGGCGGTTGGGACATCGAAGCCTGCGGCGGGACGCACGCCAAGACCACCGGAGAGGTAGGCTTGGTCAAGATAACCAAAGTCGAGCGGATCCAGGACGGTGTCGAGAGGATCGAGTTCGTGGCCGGTGAGGCTGCGGTCGAATACATGCACAGGATGGACTCCGAGCTGCAGGAGCTGTCGGCAGTCCTGGGGACCCAGAGGGAGAACCTGCCCAAGGTCGCGAGGACGCTGCTACAGGAGCTCGAAGCTGTCCGCGCCCGCGAGAAAGCTCTCGGCCAGGCTCTTGTCGAGCAGTCGACGTCGGAAGTCGTCTCGAAGGCCAAGAAGGTCGGCTCGGCAAGGCTTTATGTCTCCGTCAGGCCTCCTCTTGGCGAGGAACAGATTATTGCTCAGGGACAGAAGAGCGTCTCGTCCGAACCGTCCCTGATCTTCGTCAGCATCTTCCCGGCGGGTAATTCTGCCCGCATCGTCTGTTTCGTTGGCACATCCGCCCTCCAGGCCGGGTACTCTGCAGGCGACATAGTGAGGAAGGTTGCCCCGGTTCTCGGAGGGTCGGGGGGCGGCTCGCCGACGTTCGCCCAGGGCGGGGGCCCGCTCATTGACAAGATCGACGCGGCCGCGGCCCTCGCTGGCGAGATTTCCTCGGGCCTCCAGAGCTGAAGAAGATGCCAAACAGAGAGAAGTACTGGCTGAAGGTATGGAACGAAAGACACGTCTTCGACTCCGACCCTCTCTCCGGGAGGAAGAAGGTCTTCGTCACAGTCCCGTTCCCTTACATGAACGGCCCTGTCCACGTCGGTACGGCGTTCACTGCCACACGCATAGAGGTCTACTCCCGCTTCAAGAGGATGCAGGGCTTCAACGTCCTCTTCCCCTGGGCTTGGCACTGGACCGGACAGTCGATCGGCGGTATGAGCCTGAGGCTCAAGCGGGGGGACAAGACGGCGAGGCACGCCCTCGTCGATGTCGACGGGGTACCGGAGTCCGAGGTGGACAAGTTCGTCGACCCCGAATATCTGGCGTCCTACTACACCAAGGTCAGCAGGCAGGTCATCAAAGACACGGGATTCTCAATCGACTGGCGCCGGGAGTTCCGGACGGTCGACCCCACCTTCAGGAGATTCGTCGAATGGCAGTACCTAAGGCTTCGTGAGCTCGGTTATGTCGTCCAGGGGACCCACCCGGTGGTCTGGTGCTCGTACGACAAGAGCCCGACCGGGGACCACGACAGAATGGAGGGGGCGGGCGTGTCCCCTGAAGAGTTCAACCTGATTAAGTTCCATCTTGCAGAGTTCTCGCTCGTGGCCGCGACTCTGAGGCCCGAGACCATCTACGGAGCGACCAACATCTGGGTCAACCCTGACGCAGAATACTCCGAGGCAAGGGTGGACGGAGAGCTCTGGGTGGTCAGCTCCTCGGCTCTGCTGAGGCTGGCGGAGCAGAAGCACGAAGTGACCCCCGTCCGTTCGTTCAGGGGTGAGGAGCTGATCGGACGCTACGCAATGGCTCCGTTGACAGGAAAATCACTCCCGATACTTCCCGCGAAGTTCGTCGACGCGGAGCTGGCGACCGGGGTGGTCTACAGCGTCCCTGCACACGCTCCATACGACCTGATGGCTCTGCGTGACATCCAAGAAGGAAGAGCCGAAGCCCCCAGAGAGATCAAGGAGACCGCGGATGTGATCAAGCCTATCCCGATAATCTCCCTCAAGGGGTACTCCCAGATCCCGGCTGACGACGCAATCCGGCGCGCGGGAGCGACCAACTCGCTCGACCCCCGCCTCGAGGGGGCGACCTCGGAGGTCTACAAGGAGGAGTTCCACAGGGGGGTGATGACCGAGGGCTCTGGCCCGCTTTCGGGCCTGAAGGTCAGCGAGGCGAAGGAGAAGGCCATGGAGCTCCTTGCGAAGACCGGCCGCCTCACAAAGATGTCCGAGCTCTCGGAGAAGGTCGTCTGCCGCTGCGGGACCAGGTGCTACGTCAAGGTCCTGGAGAACCAGTGGTTCCTGAACTACTCCAACCCAGGATGGAAGGCGAGGACAAGGGAGCTAATCGAGAAGGCAAACGTCTTCCCTCCGGAATCTCGCGACTGGTATTACTCGACCATCGAATGGCTGAACGACTGGCCGTGTGCGAGGCGCTCCGGGATGGGGACAAAGCTCCCCTGGGACAAAGAGTGGATCGTTGAGACACTGAGCGATTCCACAATCTACATGGCGTACTACTCGCTGAGCAAGTTCGTCAACCAGGAGAAGGTCGCCCCCGAGAACCTGACGCACGGAGTCTGCGACTACGTCTTTCTCGGGAAGGGGAACCCAGCGAACGTCGCGAAGGCGGCCAAGCTCACCGAGAAGCGCCTCCGCGAGATGCGGACGGAGTTCACCTACTGGTACCCGGTGGACATGCGGAACTCGGCCAAGGAACTGATCCCGAATCACCTGACTTTCTTCGCGTTCCACCATGCCGCCCTCTTCCCCGAGAAGCAATGGCCGAGAGGCTTCAGCGTGAACGGGATGATCCAGGTAGAAAGCCAGAAGATGAGCAAGACGAAGGGGAACTTCGTCACCTGGAAGGCAGCTCTGGAAAAGTACGGCGCGGACGCCTTCAGACTGGCTCTGGCACTCACGGCCGACGGGATGGACGACGCCGACTGGAGAGACCGGAACGCCGAAGACGCCAAGGCCAAGGTCGAGTCCGTAATCCCGTTCGTGAAGAAGAGCCTGAAGTCGTCGGTCAAGCGGGAGGAGGACACGCTCGATTCCTGGCTCCTCTCGACCCTCCACAGGAGGATCAGTTCGGTGACGCAGGCTCTGGACGAGATGAAGATGCGCAGGGCCTCAGCGACCGCGTTCCTCGACGTCTGGAACGACATTCGGTGGTATCTGCACAGGAGCAAGCAACCGAGGAGGCAGACGCTGTCGGACGTCTTCGACGCCTGGGCGAGGCTGATCGCCCCGTTCACTCCGTTCCTGGCCGAGGACCTGCACCACGAGCTGGGTGGGAAGGGGCTGGTCTGTCAGGCTGACTGGCCGTCTCTCTCGGACTTCCCGATCGATGAAGAGGCCGAACTGGCGGAGACCGCAATCAACAGGGTGGTCGAGGACGCGAGGAACGTGTTGAAGGTAGTGAAGGGCCCGAGGTCCATCCTCAACATCTACGTAGCGTCAGACCTCGCCAGGGGATACTTTACAGAACTAGTTGTCGCCAAGCAGAAGAAGGAGAACGTCGGGGCCTTGGTCAAGAAGTTCGCGTCGCTGAAGGTGCCCCCCGACCGCGTCTTCAAGCTCGCGTACGAACTAGGGGAGGACCTCACAGGAAGACTCCTCTCGCAGCGCAGATTCGACGAATTCGCGGCCCTCTCCGAGGCGGAGTCTTACATCTCCAAGGAGCTGGGGGTCAGAGTCAAGGTCCAGAAGGCGGGCGGGAAGGAAGTCCACGACCCTGCCGGCAAGGCCAAAGACGCATTGCCGTTGAGGACGGCTTTCTATCTGGAATAATCAGAAAAGAAATCGGGGATGGGGTGCTCGTCCTAGCCCCCTATCCTGAACAGCTTTGTGCCGCAGACCCCACAGATTCCAGTTACTGCCTTTCTCCCGTTCTTCATGACTGTGTTCTGAGGGCTCTTCATTTCACGCTGTGCTCGACACTTCACGCAGTATGCCAACGTCGTCAAGTTGAGTCTGTTCAGGCCTGACTTGCGTTATAAACCACCAGTTTCGAACGACGTCACAGCTTCGTCCGGCCGAGTGACCCTCCTCAGGGTTCATATACGACAGGGGTTGACGCCAAAAATCACTAGATGACGTCTTCCGATACTCCGTTATCCAAAGTGGCCAGGGTCAGGATGTCGCACGAGTTCACAGACTCGACCCTTTACGAAAGACTGTCCAAGACAGTAGATGGATCAAGCCCCTTCGCTACGGTCCTCATGCATCTCTCCAAGACGGAAAGCAAACACTACGACTTCTGGAGGAAGTACGTCCCAGACGAGAAGCCCAAATTAGATCGCGTGAAGCTCTACTGGATTCTAATTCTCCGGAGGGTCCTTGGTCTCACCTTTGCATCGAGATACCTCGACAGGCACGAGGCGTCCGTCGTAAAGGAGTACCAGGCCATAGCCGGATTGATCCCTGACGCCGACATGGCAGCCTTTGAGGAGATGGTCGCTGACGAAGAGGAACACGAGAAGGAGTTCGCCCTGAAGGTCGAGAGCAACGCGGTCCGCTATATCTCGTTCGTAGTCTTGGGGCTGGCTGACGCACTCGTGGAAATCAGCGGCATCCACGCGGGTTCTCTCGGCATCTACGAAAAGACCGAGATTGCGGGACTCGCCGGAGTGGTGGCAGGAGCGGCAGCCTCTTTGGCAATGGCCTCGGCGGCATACGCGCAGGCGAAACAGGGGTTCAAGGGTTCCGCGAAATTGTCCGCGGTTTACACCGGGGTGTCCTACTTCATCAGTGCTGTCTTGCTGGCGACACCATACTTCCTTACTCAGAGCATGGTCTACGCTCTCGCCACATCCCTCACGCTGGCTATTGTAATGCTCGCCCTCGCCACTTACTACAGCACAGTGATAGCGAGCAAGCCATTTACGAAGGACTTCATCGAAATCCTGTTGATATTGCTCGGGGCCACTGTTGCGCTTTACTTATTCGGCTACTTCGTCGGTGCCGAGACGGGAATCCATGTGACCGCTACTACCGTCACTAACACTGTTACGGCGACAGTCTCCGCCTGACTGTAGTCGTGGCCACCACCCTCCCTCCCTTGATGACGAACCGCCTGGTCGGCTGCAAGCGGATGGCTTCGTGAACATTCGGGGCGTCGAGCACGACCAGGTCTGCCTTCATCCCTGGCGCTACCCCGTATCCATCCAACCCCATCCCCTTGGCCCCGTTGTAGGTCACCATGTCGTAGGCTGCTTCCAGATCCTTCGGAGTGGTGAGGTGGGCGGCGTGGACCATGACAAACGCAAGCTCCAACATGTCCCCCCTCCCCAACGGATAGTAGGGGTCGTCTATGTCGTCTTGCCCTATCGCGACATTGACCCCTCCTTCCAGGAACTCCCTGACCCTCGTGACCCCCCTGCGGACCGGGTGCGGGTCCGTCCTCCCGTACATGAACAGGCTGACGTGGGAGTTCTCGACTACGGTCAGACGCGCCCGCCGGGCCAGCCGGACGATCCCCTCGGCATACTTCTCGTCTGGGGAGTCCAGTGCCCCCCTGCAATGGCTGGCAGACACCTTCCCTTCGTATCCTTCCTTGATGGTCTTTCGGAGGAGGTACAGGATGTTCTTTGACCCAGGGTCAGACGTGTCGTCCACGAGGACATGTACTCTCTTCCCGTATTCCTTGGCCAAGCCGAACACCACGTCGATGTGCTTCCTCGAATCGCCCGCACTTCTCTCGTACCAAGGTATGCCCCCCACCACGTCCGCACCAGCTTCAAGCGCCTTATGGAGCAGCTCCTCCGTCCCCTCGTCCCTGACGATTCCTTCCTGTGGGAATGCTACCACCTGAATGTCAACAGCTTTCGCATAGCGCTTCTTCACCTTGACCAGGCTCCTGACAGCGAGCAATCCTCCGGTGGTGTCCACGTCTGCGAAGGCCCTGATCGCCGTAGTCCCGCTGAGTATCGAACTTGCTACTGCAGCGCTGGCCCTCCTCACTATGTCGGCCTGAGTGAAACCTTCCTTCACATTCGTAGCCGAAGGGATGACGTCCGGGCTCCCGGAATTCACCCCCTTCTCCGTCTTGATCCAGGCGTGGGTCAGGCACTTGTCGAGGTGGCAGTGGATGTTCACGAAGCCGGGGGTCACGAGGTTGCCCGCGGCGTCAATCTCCTGGTCTGCGCTTCCCCTTGCTCTGTCAGAGACGAGAGAGATTACTCCATCCTCCAGAGTGAGGTCGCGCTTCCGCTGGACGCCCCTCAGTGAGGCGTTGCGGATTATTGTCTTCATTGCACAGCCGCGCGCGTCTTCCGATTCTTAAGCTTGGAAAGAGGGCGGTCAGGCTTCTCGAGGGCCCCCCGAAACCGCGAAAGTCCTGCAACCACCAATCCGCATGCACTGCCTCAGGCCTTGGCCTTCTTCGGAACATAATCGAAGAATCTGTAGGTCAGGCCGTCATCGGACGTCCACTCTGCCCGTAATCGCGTCCTCTTTTCGGCCCTCCTCAAGGCTGACAGGAACGAGCGATTCAGGTCCCTCGCATCCGTCCCCTCAACTTCTGCTTCCACGACGAATTCGTCTCCGACCTTCTTGATCGAGGTTCTCGCAACAAGCTTTTCGAGAACAGGCTTGATGGCGTCAGGGTCTGCGCTGCTCACTCTGGCTGTTAGCCTGAAGTGCTTGTTTCCCATTGAACGTAATCACGCTCACACTTTGAGAAAAGCCTTCCGATACCATGAGCAGGCAGGAGGTCGAGCTTCCGACTGTGAATCACGCTATCTGTCGGCCGATCCTTGTCGATTCCTGCTCTGGTTTTGGATTGTTCTATTCTCCCTTCCCCGCGATATCGAAAGCAACAATGCAACGGCCAGCAGAGATATCGAACCGATGAGAGCCGAGTGCATCCCATCGACGAAGGCCTTGGAGAGTTGCGCGGGAATCCCACCTAGCCCCAAGAAAATCTCGAAGGCCTGCTGCCGAGGTATCGAGAACGAGGCGATCAGCAGAGCCACAGCGAAGCTGCACACCATCCCTATGTTCGACAGCGTCCTGAGCAAGCCCGAAGCTATCCCATAGGCTCGGGGCGGAGCTGCACTCATCACGGCACTGTTGTTTGCAGGAAAGAAGGAACTGTTGCCAGCTCCTGTCAAGACCGAGCCTAGGACCACGATCAGCAAAGGCGAATCCACGCTCATGATGGAGTACGTCAGGAAGCCCCCGGCCTGAACGAGCAGACCGAGCGTGGCGATTACCCTGGCCCCCAGTCTGTCGGATAACCGCCCAGCGAACGGCGCCACGAATCCGCCGAGCACGTAACCTGGCACGAGCAGTAGAGAGGCGTCGAAAGGAGACATGGCCCTCGGGCCTTGGAGATACATTATCACCAAGAAGAGCACAGCAAAGCCAGCAAGTGACTGGAAGAAGGCCGCGAGCATCGACGCCACCAAGACCCGTTCCCGAAGAAGCGCCGATTCGAGAAGAGGCGCTGCCGACCGACTCTCCCAGACCACGAAGCCGAGAACAGTGAAGGCGCCCGCTGCAAGAATCGACAGATACGTCAGCGTGAAGCCAAGACCTGCCGTCTGAGTGAGGGCGTACAGAATCATGAACAAACCCGCTCCGAGAAGACCCATTCCCGGAATGTCGACCCTCCGCTTCATCCTCGGAGAGCGTTCCTTGAGCTTAAGGGTCCCGACTACGGTCGCAACTATGCCGACGGGAAGGTTGATGAAAAAGATGTAGCGCCAATTAAGAAACGTGACTAGAGTACCGCCGACTAGTATACCCAAGACTGCCCCAGCCGACCAACTGACCCCAGTGAAGCCGAATGCTCTCCCTCGCTCTGACTCGCCGAAAGTGTCGGCTATGATGGCTCCGCTATTCGAAGCGATCAGGGCACCCCCGAATCCCTGCGCCACCCTGAATGCTATGAGTCCTGCACCGGACGAGGAGACTCCGCACAGCAGTGATGCAATGGTGAAAATGGCAAACCCAAAGTTGTACATTCTGACCCTTCCGTACATGTCTCCCAGTCTTCCGACCTGAGTTCCAACGATGGTGATGACAAGGAGGTATGCCATTATGACCCAGATCATGCTCACGATGTCAGAACCGAGGTCGTTCATCATCACTGGAAGACCGAGTACGACCGCGGTTGTGTCTACCGCACTCATCGTGACGCCCATCATGACGACAGCCAGAGCGATGGTGCGGTAGCGTCCGCTAGAGGGTGGTTCGTTCACCACTCTGTCAGTCTGAGTCACAGGGACACCAAGCCAATGGGTTCTCCTGGCATGCTTGATAACCTAACCACTTGACGGCTTGTATTCACGGGCCCGGTGAGATTTGAACGCTAACAGGGTTCAAACCCGCGAGGCAGCAACACAGAAGGCTCTAGACAGAAGCCAGCAGCCCAGTTCCGCGAGGGAGGCCCCCGTCTGCACCCCCCGCAATCGCTCGGCCTGTTCGTCATCAATCGCGAATGAAAGGAACAGGATCTGGGCATCACACTGATTCTTGTATGGAGGCCGAAGGAAGTCCCCCGGTCACAGTCCGTAGTTGGAGGGCCTGAAATCTGGGACTCGCTGGGTGTACTGCCTCTGGGAATCCTCGGTCAGCTTGGCCTCTTCAGGCACCACAGTCAGGAAGCCCTTCAGCAGCTCCACATACTTCAACTCGATGTCTGGAAGCTTCAGCTCCTTTGAGTTCTCTTCGATTATGGAAACCGCTTCGTTCGCTGCGGCAACCACCCTCTCGTAATCGGTCTTGGCAGAAACGATTGCACGCGCAATTCTGAATGCATTTTCGGGGCAAAGAATCAGTGCCTGAGGATCCCTGCGCCTATCAGAGGAGACATAGAGCCCCTGGAGCGTCTTCTGGGACCCGGACCTGATTGATTCGTTCATCAGCGCCGTGTCGTATGCAAGCATCTCGAATATCACTGCCGTGGACTTGCCACCGAACAGGTCATCTGACACAATCGTCTCGTTTGACCAGAGGTCGCATGCGGCTGCAGCCACATTACCTACGAGGCTCGAATGGGCCACCGCAGACGTCTTGCCCTCCATCGAGATGGGGTAGCCAGTGATTGCCTTGACTATGGCGTTCTCGTACGCGCAATCTTTCCCTGGCCCACGCGCTCCCTCCTCATAGCACGCCAGCGTCCTCGCAGCGCACATCGCCCTAATCACGGCTGAAAGAGTGTGCGACAGTCTCCTTTTCGAAAGCCCGTTGGCGAGCACCATCGCGCTGTTGGCAATGGCGCATGCCGTGTCTCCTGCTGGAATCGCGCCATGCGATGCCTTCGCAATCTCTCTCCAGAGGAACCTGACGTCTCTCGGTCCCAGCACACCTATCGCGAAGAAAATCCCTGGAAGATCGTTCCTGATTAGCGAGTAAGAGAAAACTTCCTGCCCACCCCTGGATTCTATCGAAAGCAGGTCGGCGCCCCCTTCCGCAGCCTCTTCGAAAGACGCGATTATCTTGGTGAAGTATTCGCCCTCTCTCATCCCCTCCCCAAACCTCCTCACATCTGCAACGGTCGCCCTGAGAGCCGTCCTGATGTCGTATTCGTCGTGGCATTTCGAAAGCACTTCCTTCTGGGTTTCTGCAACCGACTTGCTCCAGGCACGATTCATTACAACTGGCTCGGTGAATTCGGTTTCCAGCTGCACGTCCGTTACCCCCTGATTGGCAGCCCTCTCCATGATAGAGAGCGTGATAGACTGATACTCCTTGACGAGGGAGTCAAGGCTCTTTTCGAAGCCGGGCTTCAGCATGTACTTGACTTCGGGGACGACCTTGCCATCACCTACTGAAAGGCCGAGCCCGTACTTCAGAGGTGTCTTTGCGAAACCGTAGGTTATTTCGTCCTTGTCCCTGTATGCCAGCCCAGAGAACTGCAACTACGCCCACCGCTGGAGCCCCACAGCCTCAAGGTCCTTCCACGCGTTTTCGTACTTGGCGCCCCATTCCTCCGACGGTTGCAGAGTCCTGAGGTTGGTGCACTCTGGGAAGCTCTTTCCTTTGGGAGGGTCTCTCAGCTTGTCTTCGTATTTCGGCAATAGCGTATTGACTATCTCGTTTGCGTCAGACATCTTCAGTTGGCATGCGGAGGCCTTCAGGACTTCGGCGAAGAACCTGTTCTCCAGGCCGCTGCCGTAGTCTCGGTATCTGCATGCGGCAGGCCTAGTGCCTATCTCCAGTGCGACGCCCGACACCGAATCTGCAATCGCGATCGCGGCAGTCTCCTGCAGCAGCATGTCTGTGCAGGGGCCGCTGACCTGACTCGTGATTCCAAGGTTCATTATCTTATTCTTCGAAGATCGGGCCTGCATGGTGGTGCTGGAGGCCCAGAGCGCCTCCCTCCCGGTGTTCCCGAAGTAGCGCGAGTCTACGACTGTGCTCTCTATCACAGTGGGAAACATCGAAGCTTCCTGCAGAAGCTGCGCGGCCACAGTGCCGACGACGACCCCCTCGGGAGACCCGAAATAGCCCCCTATGTTCGATACATGACCCGCCTCGAGCGGCGAGCCGATCAGGTGATTGACGGTCGCCCTGTGCAGTATCTGATACGAAAGCGTGAGCGGTTCAGGAACGAGCGCAATCCCTATGGTCCTGTCTGGTTCGAACCCGCCCGTGAGATAACCTCCGAAGTAGCCGTACTCTGTCGGAGCTCCCTCGACGCCGTGCAGCGGCAGACCAGGCCTCCCCACCCTCATCAGAGCCTCCTTGACATACCTCGCCTCGTACATCCCCATGGCCGTTTCGAAGGGGGTTCTCGCCCTGATTTCGTGGCCGTTGATTGTGTCAAGCGTCGGCGCAAGAATCATGTCGATGACTCCGTACTGCGCGATGGCCATGCAGAGCGGCACGAAGTATTCCTCACTGACTGACATCCCGAGCGCCGATCCTTCGGCTACAGGCGGTCTCTTGTCTTCGGGAGTTCTGCTCCTTATGGTGGCCCTGTCCTTGCCGTAGCCCAGAGTGACCTCAGAGGGGGCCCTGCGGACAGCGTCCGCCAGCTCTCCGTCGCTGAAGACAATCCGCCGCCCGGTGTCAGGGCAAAACATTCCGACTCTGAGAGCCAAGTCGTGCCCCGCGTCGTAGAATTGGCCCGCAAGGTTGAGGTCCGAGTTGATCGGCTTGTGGGGGTCGAAGACTTTCTCGAGACCGTGTTCCTTCAAGACCTCCCTAGTTTCGTGCGGGACGAGCTTGAACTCGTAGTCGCGCTTGGTGATCAGCGGGCCACTGATTGTCCTGTCGAGGATGTCGAAGAGCAGGTCCAGCCTGTGTCACCTAACGCCATTCGCCGACTATCAGGGGCCGCTCCAGCTCCTTCCCTCTGTCCGAGAGCATGTTGCAGAGCTGGACCGCCCGCTCAGCGTCCTTGGCCCAGCCATCAGCCCCGATCTCCTTTGCCCAGCCCGGGTAGACAGCAGCACCACCAATGACAACGTGGAACTTGTCCCTGATTCCTTCGTCGTTCAGCCTTCGTATCACGTCCCTCATGAAGTACATCGATGGTGTCAGCAGGCACGAGATCCCGATGATGTTCGCCTTCTCGCTCTTTGCAGTCTCGACGAACTTGTCTGGAGAGGCGTCGTTTCCTACGTCGATTACCTGATAGCCGTTCGCCGAGAGTATGGCCGCTGTGATATTCTTCCCGATGTCATGAATGTCGCCGTATATCGTACCGATGACGATCTTTCCCTTGGCCATCGCATCCCTTCCCTCCTTCGTGAAGAGGACCTTCAGAGCCTCCTGGGCTGCGTCACCCGCGGTGACCAATTCAGGAAGGAAGACCTCGAGCCGATCATACTTCCGGCTCACCTCGTCCATGGCCGGTCTGATAGCGAGGTTAACGATTTCGAGTGGCGGAAGACTCGTCTCTTTGAGAATAATCGCAGCTTCCTTCGCAGAGTCTGAGTTGCCTTCGAGGACCGCGGACCTCAGTTTCTCAAGACCTTCTCTTGCCCGGATGTCATCCGCCTGCAGGATGTCGCCCCCCATATTTCGGCCGAGCCGCCCAAGCTTAATATCGATTGGAGGAGAAATGCACAGAATCCAGGCCTTTTTGCATCTGAGTGTCAAAACGACGGCAGTTTCTTCAACAGCAGTTTAATCGGCTCGAGAGATACAATCGCAGAACAATGCACGCATTGGTAAGGAGAGGTGGCGCAGCTTCGCCCATGTGAGATTCCTTCCTGAGGGGAAGAAGATTCAGGGTCGGACAGGTGAGACCCTTCTCGACGCGGCTCGTAGAGCCGGCGTCGACTTCGTGAGCCCCTGCGCGGGACTAGCGCTGTGCGCGGGATGCGTGCTGAAGGTCGTGGATGGCGTGAGGGCCCTCTCTGAACCGACTGCGGAAGAGGATTCCGTCCTCGGCAAGTCAGGGATTCTAGAAGGTTCAAGACTCGGTTGCAGGTCAAGGCTAGTCGGAGATGAGGAGATCACCATCTTCATCCCTAGCCAGTCCCGATTGGGGACGAGCGTGCTGCTCTCAGACGGAATGAAAGGAAACGAGAGGCTCAACCCAGCCATCACCAAGGTGCGGATGTCCCTCCCACAAGACAGCGAGCCTTCCGCCAGCTATGTAGGTCCCGCTCTGGAAGACGGATGGGCAAGTTTCACCCAGCAGGCTCGAACGAACCTGGGAAGGATTGTTGCTGAAGGGAAAGCGAAAGACGTCTTCTTGGTTACGAGAGGGAAGGAAGTCCTTGATGCAAGGGATGATTGCAGGCTGCTTGGGATGGCAGTTGATGTCGGGACTACGAAAGTTGCCGGGTACTTGGTGGACCTTGAAAGCGGCGAGACGCTGTCCGTGGTGACAGACATCAATCCCCAGATAGTCTATGGAGAAGACGTGATTTCTCGACTAGCATGCGCACTCAGGGGGGAACGGGACCGGCTTCAGGCAAGGATCGCAGAATGCATTGGTTCTCTGGTCGGCAGCGCGTGTAAGGCAGCGGGCGTACTTCCCAGTGACATTTACGAGTTCCTTGTCGTCGGGAACACGGCTATGCATCACCTGCTGCTGAATCTCGACCCGAAACCCATAGCGTACGCACCATACTCCCCTGTTTCAACCGAAGCAATTGACATTCAGGCGAACTCGGTGAACGTCGAAGGGAATCGTGAAGCGCGCCTCTACCTGCCTCCCCTGATCGGCGGTTACGTTGGGTCGGACGTCGTTGCCGACATGATGGCGACCGGAATGTACGAGGATTCCAGAACGTCAATCTTGGTGGACATCGGAACGAACACGGAGATAGTGGTGAAGAAGTCAGGTTCGTATTTCGCCTGTTCTACAGCTTCGGGGCCCGCTTTCGAGGGAGCGCACATAACTTTCGGGATGAGAGCCGCGACAGGTGCCATAGACAGAATCGAGGTCTCGGTCGACGCAGAGCCGCGCTTCACCGTGATTGGAGGGACGAAGCCCCGCGGACTTACTGGTTCCGCAGTCGTTGACGCCGTGGCAGAGCTGTTCAGAATAGGCATAATCGACCGCAGTGGGGCCTTGGTGAGGCGCCACACCTCCTGGAGGCTGAGAACCGGTGGCTCGGGCTACAGGGAGTACGTCATTGCACGAGGGGACGAAACAGACAACGGAGTCGACTTGACAATCAACCAGAGGGACATCAGAGAGATTCAGCTCGCAAAAGCGGCCATCCGAGCGGGCACGAACATCCTCATGAAACATGCCGGGCTAAGTGCGAATGAGGTCGAAGTAATGCATGTGGCCGGAGCCTTTGGCCTGTTCATCAGCCCTGTGTCAGCGAGAAAGCTCGGTCTGTACCCCGAAGTGGAACTCGACAGGGTCAGGACCGTCGGCAATACAGCGGTGACTGGAGCGAGGGCGCTCTTGATATCAAGAGATGCGAGAAAGGCAAGCGAGAAGATGTCGAAAGAGGTCAGACATGTCGAACTTGCGGATGATGCCAGCTTCAGGCAGGAATTCATCAATTCCATATCAATCCCTTACGCCGTCGTACGCACGGCGTGACGTATCATCGGCTCTGATGAATTCGAACACCGGGTGGAACCGGGCCCGGTGGGGTCCGCGCCTGAATGGGTCCGGGAAGTGGATTTTCAGGTAGTGCTCAGAGTGACTAGCTTGCCGTCGCTAGCCAATATGTCTGAGCCAGTTGAGCCCCGACGCGTGCCGTTTCTGTAGCTCTAGCTTGGCTCAGTCTTGATTGCACGCAGAACTGCAGCAAGAATTTCCCCTCTTCGCTTTTTCACGATTTCGCTGTGAAAGGCAGGCTCCCAGCGCTTTTCCGAAACGACATCAGAGACGATTTGAACTGACGCTGCTTCGACCCTTCTGTAAGCTGCAATCGCGAAGATTGCCGAGCTTTCCATATTGACTACTTTGGCACCCATTTTCCTATACCGGACTACCTTCTCCTTGGTTTCTCTGTATGGGGCATCTATTGTCCAGGCGTCTCCTAGGGCAAACTTCACTTTGCTCTCTCGAAAGGACATTTCCAATCGCCTTCTCAGGGGGCGTGACGAACCAAACCACTTCTTCCCTTTGAAGTAGTGTTTGGAGGTTCCTTCGTCACTGAAGGCTCCCTTTAAGACGACTACGTCACCAGGTTCAAGCGATTCGTCTATGGCTCCTGCGACTCCTAATTCGTAGATTCTCTTGGCGCCATACGAAATCAGTTCCTCTAGGTTCATAGCTGCCGCGGGGGCACCCAACAACGCATGCACAATTCCGACCTGTTTGTCCCCTATCTTCCCAAGATACAGCCTGTCGGTGTAGATGTACCAGTCCACCGGCGTTGCCACCGACTCGGCGACCGCGGTGCGGAAGATTCTTGTATCATAGGTGAAGACAACATCCGCCGGTACACCTATTTCCGCTTCTGATTTTCCCAAGCGGCCTGCTAGGTATGCTCGAAAATTCCATGGGTTGAACACAGCGTCCTCTCTATTCTCCGGCATTTTCGTAAGCTCAGTTCTCTCATGTTCTATAAATGGTACGGCGAAGTTTGAAGCCGCCAAAATTCTTTCGTGGGTATGCGGGCCCGGTGGGAATTGTTTGGAAAACCGTGCCCAAAGTGGATTTGAATGAGTCTAGCAAATGTCATACGAGTCCACCTACGGAGGAAAGATGACTGCAGTCTACATATCCCCTGGCTGCATCCAGTTGCTCTTGGTCGGCTGTAATGAAGGGGGCGGACAGGGACTTGGCCAGCGCTAGGTAAGCGGTGTCATAATATGCAAGTTTCTTCCTCCTCCCAAGCAACATAGCCTGCTCGGCTTCTTCTCCCCCAAGGTCGACAAGTTTCGGCGCGAGTCTCACCATGAGTCTAACAAGCGAACGAGCCTTGCGCGCCGAAACGTTAGGATTCTTCCAAATAGAATTGGCGACTTCGAAATGGAGGAGGGTGGGCGCTACAAGTCCCACGTCGCCTGAAATCCACGCCTTCCTGAGTGCAATTGCTTCAGCTTCATTGGCTTCGCCCTTGTTGAACCACTTTGCAACAACACTGGCGTCAACAACGTAGGTTTCAGCCGTGTCTTCTGGCCTCTCTGATTGCTTGCAAGCTGTCGAATCCGGGCCTTACTGAGGCCAAGATTCGTTCAAGGTCTTCGTCCGCGTTTCGTCTTTGGTTCGTCTCAAGCCTTGTCCTGATGGCTTCGCGCAACTCTTCACTCCAGTTTATTCTCGCCCTCTTCATCCGTTCCTTCAGTTCCCTTGGCACCCTGACGGTGATCAACGACTCGTCCATCGTATATACAGTGGCTATACATGATAATAAGTCTTCTTGGGATCATCAAGAATTCCAAAACAGGGATTTGCGAAAGTAAAGGCGGGCCCGGTGGGGCTTGACCCATTAATGGGGCAAATCCCTTTGGTTGGATTACTTAGGGATACCATAGTTCATGATTTGGTGGTTTCGCATATAAAAGTGTGATACGGCTAAGAGCCAAACTGAACGACGCAAAGCTAGACTGAACTGTTTCAACATCCTGAAGGGTTTGCGAAAGCTTGCCGAATCAGAGTCCTAGCCTTTCCAGACAGTGAAGCTGAGAGGGAAGGCAATCGCAAAATCTCCCATGATCAATCGAGACGACCCGCAGACTGCAACACGACCAGTTGAGGATGTGGTGGCCAACGTCATTCAAGGTTGGGTCGGAAGGGATGCTCAAGCATGCGCTGCAATCCTAGGATGGGCATGAACTCTATTCAGATGAGCCGATTACCTGGGACAAGTTATGCCCGCGCTTCAGTTTATTACACTCCTTGTAGTTCAACAAGAAGTTGAGTGATAAGGTTCAGCCGAAGTATCGCTTCTCAAAGAGGCTCGATAATGGAGACTATCTGTCGCTTGCTATCTGGCCAGGTAGATCAAAACCAGAGGACGAAGTGCTGAACATTCAGATAAGACGATATGAAGGCGAATGGAAGACCGTTGGAAGGCTGGCGGTCTACCATCCTGCGGATGGAACCTACTCCCAACTTCCAGACCAGAATTCGCCAAAAGTGAACGACAAGGCGGGTGAGAATGAAGGCTAAATTCAAAACAAAATGCTCGGAGTGTGGTGACGATATCAAAGCGGGTCAGGAGATAGTCAAATTTGAAGAGAAATGAATTCACAAGAGGCGTGGCCCAAAGGAGGAGGAGTTTCCTTGATTGTCTCTGGAGAAATATCCCGATTCGGAATGGAGTGCCACATTCGAACTAAGAATTGAGCTGTTTTGATGAAAGGAGGTTGTTTTAGAGATGCACCAATGCTCGGGCCGTTTAGGGGTTTGCCAAGTAGACCCAGCTGATTGCTTGCAGTATTCTACCTACGTGAGTAGAATGCCAGAAGAAAATCTTCGATATCATCATCGTCGAGGTTCGTCAAGTGCGCGTCGAAGTCCTCCTCGTTTGGGGATTTCTTCAGAAAGACCATGTGTTGCTTCCCTGTCACCCTTGGAATGGCCACGGCCTGCGAAGCCCAAAATACGCCGAACTTGCTGGAGCGACGGTACCGGGTCCTAGGTATCGATTTCTCTATCTGCTTCATCTCCCTGTCATCGAACGGCTGAGCGTTCAGGCGCGCTTGCCTTCGGTGCTTTATCGAAACTATTCTTCCGTTTGCGCTTCTTCCATCGGAGGTGAGCACCTCTATCTCTAGGAGGTCATTTATCCTCGATCCGGCGATTGAGATTCTTGCGCCGTCGGGGAGGACCACACAGCCGTTCCCCTCGTCGTCGTATCCTGCCACTTTCACGCTGAGCCTGCTTCCCGGCGAAATCGTCCTTATCGCCCCTCCTCCTCACCCGCCGTCAGTCTGCTTTTTGCTTGCCCGACTTGCAGGCCTCTCTCCTCCCTCAGTCGGTTGAGCCTTTCTTCCGCGTCCTTCCTATCCTCGTCGTCTGACGGCGTCAGCTCCAGGCATCTCAAGAGTACGGACTCCGCTTTGTCGTAGTCCTTCGCGGTGCTGGCATGGCTGTTCCAGTACATGTCAGACCAGTGTATGTAGCCCCACACATATTTGGGGAATCGACGGACGAGCCCGTCAAACCGCTCTTCACCCTCACGGACACTACCCAGCGTCCAGGTCGACTGCGCCGCGGCCGCGTACAATCTTCCGAGCGTCTCGTCGTCCTCGTCGGTAAACTGAGCGCAGAACCAGTCACAGAACTCAATCCTCGTCGCGTTGTACCTCTTCCCGTTACCATCAAGGGAGGCGTTCCAGAGCTCCCCTTCGAACTTGTCCGCCCAGTCGCGGATGAATATGCGGGAGATAGGGAAGGTCTCGTCAAACTCATTCGTCGTCTTTATTTCCTTACCGGTGATTCTTCTCATGGCTTCGAAGGCGGCAGTCCAAGAGTCGCATGCCTTGCCGGCGTCTCCTGGAAGGTTCTCGTAGCCCTGTTCCAGGCGCTCGTTGATTCTTTCGCAGCCCTGCAGCAACGGGAGACAACACTTCTTGTACTTCTTTCTGCTCCCGCATAGGCACCGTTCGTTTCTACCGAAGCTTGGTAGCGGGAGGCCTGCCCTCCCCTCCCCGTGCGAGGTGATCCGACCCGAGACTGTTTGTGAGAGCCCTGCCGCACGCAACGCGACGGTCCCGCAATCCGCGCACCAAAACGCGAAGTCGCGCGGTGCCCTCCGAGTTTGCATATTTCTTGCCTTCCTGTCCCTAGCTTCTTCTTCGTAGAACGGTTGGTACCACCTTTTGTGCCTGAAGTACTCCCACATGTCGAACCCGTCGAAGGTGGTGCTCAGGGAGTCGTCATGCTTCCCTTCGTAGATCTCCTGCAGCTCCTTGCGTGACAGTTCCTGTCTATCGACTTTCTCCTCATCTATCAAAGACGCCAGGAATTGGAAGGAGTCGGGATTCTTGGAGTCTGCCATCGTAGCTGCAAGAATCGTCCTTTCGTACTCTTCCTTGGCTCTCAAGACAGACTCCCTGAGAATGAGCATCACGCGATTCCCGAGAGGACGGTTATCCTTGGAGAGAATGACCATTGCCCTCGCAGCTGCGTCTCTGGCGAAGATGTCCATACTTTCATCAAGGACTAGCTCCTCCAGCCTGTCAATGATGTCGACGCCGAAGTGAGCCAGGATGGAGGGCATGTCTTCGGTAAGGCACTCGTTCAATTCGTGGGCGTGGTTTTGGAGCGCGTGCACGACCGCCCCGAGCGAATCGCTTCCCCCGATTAGAGGGAGGAGATGAAGAGTGGCTATCGCAGCCCAGTATTCATCGTCGTCCTCACTCCTCCAGTAGTCATCTCTCTTGACGACCTCGATGAGGCGAGGAAGCGCTTCTTCCTTCCTCTCAAGTATCTTTCGTGCGAGCCGCTCATCCGCCGCAGCGCCTGTCTCGACGAACCTATCAATGAGCGACTCGATCGGCTCCAACGGTTCAGATATGCTCGATACAGGGATTAAGCGTTTCCTTCCCTGGAGGGCTGTGAATAACTCAACCCTCTGATTCAGGCTGAGTTAGCTACGGTTATGCCGCGACGCCGCAACGGGGAGTTACCCCACTCTATTTGACGGGCACGAAGCCCAAGTTCGATCAAGCGCTCTAGGCGCACGAACTATCTCGCGGCGTCACGGCAGTCCGTCCAGGGAGCAGGTTCTATTTATCGTCTGTCGGTGCGATGCCGTTCAGGCCTGCTGGAAGCACTTGACCGACCGCGTCAGGTCTGGCCTCCCGAGCTCCGTCGCCGTCTTCGCCACGCCCAGCATCACCATGCAGACGAGGGCTGCGTGAAGGGTCGCCCTGGCCTTCCCCTTGCCCTTCAGGGCGTCGAGGTTGAGGGAGCCCTTCCCCACGGAGAACCCCTGCTCGGAGAAGGTCCTCGAGTCGAACTCCCCCGAGTCGGGGTCGACCCACCACCTCTTCAGGAAGTTCTTCGCGTGCCACCGGTAGCGTAGCAGCTTGCACCTTTGGTGCTTCTCCTCCTTCGTCTCGCCCTTGCAGTTGCGAGGGTTCAGCGTGATGAACGGTATGGCCTTCAGCTTCTTGATGACGAGGAGCCTCACCCTGTACCCGTCGTAGCCCGCGTCCGCCATGAACTTTCATCACGTGCATGCAGAGTCTCTCGGTTATCATCCTCACGAACCATGGCACCGTCCTGCTGTCACCGTACCCGGCCTTCGTGACGGTGAGCATGATCGGAAGGCCTGAGAGGGAATCGATTGCGATGTGTACCTTGTACCCGAAGACGTACTTCTCGCGGTGGTGGTCCCAGGTCCACGACGCGTCCTTGTCCCTGTGCCTGTGGCGCCTGCATCGCCTGTTGTCGTGCTTGGGGCTGTTCGCGAACTCGCAGTCCTTGAACCAGGCCCAGATGATCGAGGAGTCTATCGATATCGTCTCCTCCGTGATGATGCCCGCCTGCATCAGCCTGACCACCATCACGGCGAAGACCTCGACGATCTTGTCCGGTCCCAGCCTCTCTGCGAACTTGTAGAAGGTGCTCCTGTCCGGGATTTTGTAGCTCATCACCCCATCGATCCTCTTCCTGAGGTCGAGCGTGACGAGCCACTCCGGGTTGGTCTTGAGGAATCTTATCAGGTCGAGGACGCTCCCCATGCTCTGGAGGTACATGAGGAGCATCGCGGCGAAGATCGCGCTCGGAGGGTAGCCCTTCGGCCCGCTCCTGTGCTCCCTCTCGGGGTCTACTATCGCGTCAACGTACCCAAAGTCGTTATGGTCGAAGAAGAGCTTCTTGTAGAAGGAATCTTCTCTGACGGGTTTGGGCTTCTTGTCCTTCTTCTCCTTAGGCTTCTGACCGCAGAGGAGTTGACTCGGGCCTGCTCCGTCTTTTGGCGTGTGTGATCACAAATGCATGCTTAAGGACGGGACTCCCCTTACCCATCCAAAGCCAATCACCTTGACAAACCTGTGAGAGGTGAGTTATTCACAGCCCTCTCCCTGGGAGCTATCGGGTCACTTCGCCTTCGACTCTTGAAGATTCCTAGGTCGATCGATACTCGCCCGCGTTCTCGGCTAGGCATCTGACCCGATGCTCGAATCGCGAGGGAAGGCTGGAGGTGAGAGGTATCCACACGGCTTCCAACTGGACTGGGGAAATCCCGCCGTCCAGGATGATGGAGGGGCTGGGGAAACCTGACAGTTAGCTCTGAAGGGTGATTATTTCCCTAATCGGAGTTGTCAAGGCGCCCCCGCTCTACTCGACAAATTGAGTACCGCCCCAGCAGGCGGACACGGTCCCGCTCGCAACGAAGCAACACTTACTGGACTAGAGCAGGAACTGTCAACAACAACATGAAAGAGGTTGAATTTGAGTGCGTGTTTAGGTCCTCTTCAGGGCCAATTTCTATACCAACGAGCCAAAAGGTGTCTTGTCAGGCCTTTTTCTGCCGTGGCGCCTGATGTATCGAATTCATGGACAGTCGTCCGGCACCCCAACAATCGAGCGAGCGACAGTGCCCTGTCTGCGGTCTGTTACGCGCTTCTTCGGAGCACATCATATCGTGCCAGGCCGAAAGGATTCAGGAGCTGACACGCGAGCTGGCTCAACTGAGACGGAGGCTCTCCATGTACGAGAACTCGAACTCGCCCCCGTCGAAGAACTCTCTCCTGTACAGGGAGATGAAGAGCAGGAGGAGAGCTGAGCTGATGAACGACGGCGGCGAGAACGTCCCGGCCCCCAAGCGACCGGGAAGGAAGGATGGCCACGAGGGTGTCACCCAGGTCTTCGAGCCTACCAAGGAATCTGTCACCCACAAGATAGAGAGGTGTCCCGAATGCAATTCGAGGAGATTGACCGTCACGTCCACGGAGAGGAGGACCGTAGTGGATGTCCCCGAGCCCCTTCCCTTCACCGTAAGGGAGCACGTCGTCAACATCTATTCGTGCCGGAGCTGCGGCGCCCAGGGGCTCCTTCCGGAATCAGCCAGGGCCGCGCTTCCTTCGTCCTCGCTCCTGATGCCAGCGAGCGCAGAGGGAGGGGAGAAGGTGGGAAAGAAGAAGGACGGCAATGCGACTATCACCCTCGGGAGGAACCTCCTCTCGACGATATCGATGCTCTGGTCGGTCGCGAGGCTCCGCCTGAGGAAGGTATCCTACGCCCTCGAATCGATGTACGGCGGCCTCCGCCTCTCGCCTGCCACGATCGAGCGTGCCCTGGAGAGGGTGTCTGAGAGGCTCAAGGGGTTCCAAGAGAGGGTCAGGGGTGTACTCAACAGGTCGAAGGGGGCGAACTTCGACGAGACTGGGATGCCCGTCTCAGGGAGGAGGGGATGGGTCTGGGT
>CAYYYU010000026.1:0-35554 GCA_964476175.1 uncultured Nitrosopumilales archaeon | reverse complement strand
CTTTGAGCCCGGTGATCACTCCGAAGACCCTGGCGTCGAGGGCCTTGTAGACTGCCAGAACCGCCCTCTTCCTCCTCTCCTCGGCAGCCTCCTCCATGTCAATCACTTCATTGAGGTGGGGGTCGAGCATGTAGGTCGGTTTCCCGACCGCAAGAGCCAGTCCGACTGCGTGGAACTCGCTCTCTCCGAGGAAACAGAACGCGTCAACCTCGTCGCGAAGCGGGTACACGGTCGAGAAGTCACAACCGAACATCTGGCTGCCCATCAACAGGCTGTTGTCCCTTCCGACCAACACCTTGAACCCTTTCGCCTCGAGCTTCGTCTTCACCGGTTCGAGCTGTTGCATGTGCTGGCTGAACGTGACCAGCCCTAGTCTCTTGTACGCCTTGAGGAGCGGGACTGCCGTTTCGACAACCCCTTCGAAGCTGGCGTCGTCCACGGCATCGATCAGGTATGTGAAATCTCCCACCTTCTTGACGACTGCGTTGTGCCCGATGTGCAAGGCCATGTCGGCCTGAAGCGCGCCGACGTCTCTGTCACTGGTGTCGCAAATCCCGAAGCAGCTGTCGCCGGTCAAGATGCAGGTGATGCCGTACTTCTGTCTGAGCTTGTCCATCAGGTCCCGGGTCTGGCGCAGCAACCCTCCCGGAGCGTTCAGCACAACGACTGAGGGCTTCTTCTCCTCCATGAGCTCGAAGACCCGAGCCTCGTCTATCCTCACCGTCATTGAGGCATCGTCTTCTGCAGTTCCACGATTTCTGTCTTGGTCTTCATCGGCAGCTTCGCCGAAGCGGCTTTCATCGACTCCTTGGCCTTGTCGAGGTTCTCGGACTTCACGCTCAACTCCAGCACGACGTCACCGATGCCGACCCGCGCCGCAAGCCCGATGGGTTTGCCGAAGGCCTTGCGCATCCCTTCCTGGAGCCTGTCAGCGCCCGCAGTGGCGATCATCTTGTTCTCGCGGAGGATTACATGAGGGTACGTCACAACTTTCAGGAAGAAGTTCTCTTCGCCAATTAAGGCCACCTTCTTGCTCGCCGCCACCCTGGCCGCCTCCAGCGCGTTGTGCCTGATCTGGACCTTCCCCTGGGAGATCAGCTTGAGCAAGTAGTCGTAGTCAGCTCGGCTCTTGCCGGTGGTGAAACGAGCTACCTTGGGATTCGGCGCCCCAGGAGCGAACTGCTTGCTTGTGTATGCCATCCCTTTCCACTGCCGATAGTTTTTTCCGTGAACGTCTCATCACCTTTGAGTGACCGCGCTTCTAGCACCCCTAATTAAGCTTCAGGCATTCCAACTAATCTTGCTGGACTTGGCCGTCCGCCCGGTCGATGCGTGACCTGCTCTTCTCTGTCGTGAACCTCACTACCTAGGGGTTGAGAGCGTCTCGGGTGTAACTCCCACTCAAACTTGAGACTACTTCTTTTGTTGTCCCCGCTTTCTCAACGGAAATTCATCGAACGGCCAAACATCATACCCACCAAAGCGGCCCTGGCGGTACCCATTCGGTGCGAAGAACTCCAACGCCCTCTTGGCCTCTTTGAGTTTCTCCCCGAGGAGAAACGGTAGAATCTCTTGCAGGATGCGGTAAGCCCTCAAACCCCCAGCAACACATTCCCACTTTGGCTTCCGTCGTAGTTGTTTGGGAAGCGACTTGGGTGGTCTTGCCACTCCGAACAAGTCACAGAGTCTGAAGACAGGATCAGGATCCGTCATTGCAACTCTAATATCGAGACCAGTCACATCTACTCTCTTAGAGTAATGAGCAATGATGGCTCCCTCCCCCTGCACAAGGGCTCCCGACCACGCCCTGTCTACTTGTTGGTACATCACCACTTCTGGCACAAGCGCCTGACGTTGTCTGCGTACCCCTGGCTTGAGAAGCCACTCATCGGGCGCTTCAATTCCTAGCCTCTTGAGGTGATGGCGGATTACCGAGGGGTTCGCATACCCAAGCCTCTGAACTGCTTCTCCCACGGTCTTGCTCGTTTTGACTATGCTTTCGAAATATGGTACGAACTCAGGGCCTCGTGCAGATGGCCTCGCTCCTTCAGTGGGCATCAACAAAACACAACCTCCAAGCTCTTAACCGCCAACCCCGCACCACTCCCTGATCACGCTCGCCCGCTCCTCCATGGAGTAGCATACCGCGTCAGCGTGCTCCATCACAGGCCCTACGTACCCCCTGACAAGGCTGGCATCAGCCTGGGCCACCTCAACCAGTGCCACACACCTGACCCCCAGGCTCACCCCCTTGATCCTCCTGAACTTCCAGTCGATGTAACAGGCGTTCTTCTCAACCCACGTCAGGGCGATGCCTCTTCTGCTAGTGCTCTGCCAGCACTAAAGTCGGGAAATGGGTTCATGCCACTACTGAATCCACGGTTCCAGGGTGATGGACGGAGTGGCCGCTGACGACATGATTGTGAGGTACCAGAACAGAGAAATGCGACTGAGCGAGGCCTTTAGACGGTTCGCCGAGAACCTGCTTCGGGTGCTAACGGGCCGCGATATCGAAGCGACTCGATTCAACCCATTCGTGCTTGAATTTCCGGCGGAGGCACAATGAACCCTGACATGGTTCACGCTTAATACGCCGCTCTCATTCGGCGGAATCCAGATGCCGTACGTCCTACCACGCCCCATTTCAGCCTCAGACCGGATGGCGCTAGTCCTCACCTTCGGCAGGCTGTCGATTCTCGAAGCGTGTAGCCGGTTGGGGAAGAACGTCTCTCTGGTCGAAACGCCATGCGAGAGGGTGGGGGTGTTCACACTCGCTCAGCCCGGAGTCGCCCTTATTCCCAGCCTCGCAGGGGTCCACAAGGCCGGCCCCCTGATGACCGTAATCGACGAAGAGCATCCGGACTCGACCGGCATGGTCGGCACAATTGCAGGACAGTTTGACAACATCGACACCCTGGCCTTGAGCAGCTACGACGTCGACGAGGACGACCACGAGACCCTGGTGAGGTCGCTTCTCGACGAGTTCAGACGCGCCGGCTTCAGGAAGTTGCACCTCCTCAGGCCAAGGGGGAACGAACTGTATGCAGACCAGGTCCTATCACGAGAGGCGTTGGACATCATCGCCTTCCCCTATCACGGGGGTTACGGTCTGGGGGTCACCGCTTGGGTCCCGGACTCTGCGTCGATGAGGGAGCGAGGGGTGGACAAGCCGGCCCCCCACTCCGAGATTTCCATGTCCCCGAGGCTCGCTTCGCTGTTGCTCAACCTAGCCAATCTTTCCCCCGGTCGCGTCGTCCTGGACCCCTTCTGCGGCTCGGGGACGATTCTCGCTGAGGCCCTGCTTCATTCGTACATGTGCATCGGCTTCGATTCGAGCAAGAGCAGGATTGGGGACGCAAGGCGGAACATGAGTTGGGCGTCCCGCCGTTCGCGCAGACCGGAGTACGACCTCAGGGTCGGGGACGCAAGGGACCTCCCTCAGCTCCTGGGCGGGGCAAAGGTCGACGCAATCGTCACAGAACCGCTCTTGCTCCCTTCACTCGAAGCGACCCCCAGGACTGCGGCCGCGACCGCGCTTGTAGAAGAAGCGGGAAAAGTGTACGCTGACGCTCTGGCTTCGATGGCCGAAGTGCTCTCGCCCGGGGGGAGGATCGTGATAGTGGTCCCAGTCGTCCGGACGAGGGAAGGGAAGGAGGTGTCGATCAACTTGGATGGCAAACCGCTCGGGCTCAGACAGTACCAACCCGGTCCTGTGGCTTTCGAGTATCCAGTGAGGCTCTCCTTCGAGAGCACCCGTTGGATCAGGCGGGGGGTCTATGTCTTCGAGCGCAGGCCGTGAGGTCCTTCGATTTCCAGCACGGCCTTCCTGAAGACTCCGCTCATCATCTGCAGCTGACTGTCCGAGAGGTTCGAAGCCGCAACAATCCTCTTGCAGGCTTCCTGAAGATTCTTGGTCTTGTGAGGCTGGAGCCGAGAGGCCACGGCCAGCTCGTAGAACCGTTCGGTGAATACCTGCCGCGCCCTCCGGCTCTGCGCAGGCCCCTTTCCCGTTCCTTTGCGCGAGACCACATAGAGCAGGATCGCGACTGCGTGCCCCAGGTTCAGCGCTCTGTACGAGGGGGCAGTTTCGATGGTGGTCGTGATGTCGCACACGGCGATCTCTTCGTTCGTCAGTCCTGTCGTGTCTCTCCCGAAGACCAGCGAGGACGAGCGGGAAGCCTCGAGGACCTCCCTGAGCCTTTCAGGTTTCACGGTCCGCCTGACCACGTTTGATTTCCTCGATTCACGGACCGCGGTCGTAGCCACGAGCAGGTCGTGTTCCCTCCTCACAGTCTCGAGCGTCGTCACTTGGGCTTTGTCCAGGATGTCCGCGGCATGAGACGCGTAGACCGCTGCCGCAGAGATGTCGACCTGGGGCCTGACAAGGTACAGCTTCTTGACGCCGAAGTTCTCCAGCAGCCTCGCGGTGTGTCCGAGGTTCACCGGATAGTGAGGTTCTACCAGCGTCACCGAGACGCCGTCGGGGATCATGGGCCGCCCTTGCCGAGGGATGATAAATCCGTCACGTCTTCCGTGCGCCTGAGCATATCGCGAAGACTTCTGGCGGAGACAACGAGAACACCCTTCTCCTGCCGTACTCCACTCCCCCGCCTGAGAAGCCGAGCTGAGACAACGCAGAGTAGACCTCCCTCCTCCTCAGCGAGAAGAGCCATTTGACGTCTGAGACCTGCTGCTTTGTGAGCTTCACCATCGGCCTGATGGTCACGAGGACCGAATTGACCCTAGGACTGGGCCTGAATGCTCTCCTCCCCACGTGCTCGACCACTCTGACGTCCGACGAGATCTGCACGATGGCCGAGACCGCCCGGTAGTCCCTGCTCCCGGGGGGAGAGAGGACCTTCTTCACGAAGTCCTCCTGCAGGAGGACGACGGCCCTACCGTATTCCAGTTGGCTGAGCCATTCGACGAAGTCCAGGGATCTCGAATAGGGGAGGCTGGAAATCAACACGTCGAAACTGGGTCTCTCATCGAACACGTCAGCGAGGTGGATTGACGCCCTCGCTCCACCCAACCTCTTCAATGTCTCTCTGTAGTTGGCAGGGTCAACCTCGAAGCCATCGAATCTGGAGCAAAGGCCGGCGATTCTTTCAGTGAGGACCCCCCTGCCAGTTCCAATCTCAAGGACCCACTCATTGGGCTGTATCTCAGCCACGGCGATTATCCTCTGCACGACGTCGGGGTCGGTCAGGTAGTGCTGCCCCAGGTCCCTGCGTTTCATTTCTTGACGAAGAGGCTGATTCTGGAGCCGCCAGAGAGCTCTTCGACTATTCTCTTCGCGATCATCTTGGCGGGCTCCCTCAGCCCTACGCGGTTCTGGACATCGTCGAAGCTCGTGAAAGGCTGCTTCTCCCTCATGGCGATCATCTCCCTCATGAACGTCTTCCCGATTCCCGGAATCAGTTCCAGCCCATGGAGCCTCGGCGTGAGGGGCTGCAGGTCGTTGAAGTACGCCACGTACTTCGCCTCGCTCGCCTTGACCAAGCTCTCGACGACAGGCAGAAGGGCCCCCTTCGCGTCGGGGGAAAGCTCTTCGAAGGTCAGCTTCCCCAAGACGCTCACTATCTTCTCTCTCCCTTCTTTCCCTATCTTGACCTTCTCCCCGACCTCGAAGCTCTGGTTCTCCATAGCAAGCAGTTCGAGCAGAGTCAGCCTCTCCTCCCCTATGGCCTGCACGATCGGGCCTTCTCTTCCCTTTATCACTGCAGACTTTCCTCTGGGGGTGAATTCCAACACGTACGCATATTCCTCGTACTTCTTGTCAGCAGGCATCATGTCCCGGAGAAGACGCCTCCATCAGCAACACGGTTGTATGGGGAATCCCTCAAACCCGAGTAGCGCTCTGCTGTGCATGTGATTTTCCCCTCCGCTGCCTCATTTCTGCGAGGCCCGGCTTTGTATTTAATGCTTAGCCGCTTACGCTTTCGGGTGGAGAATCTTGAGGATCTTCTCAAGGGTCTCCGTCGGCAGTAGCTTCCTCCATCCTGAGGTGAACGTCCTGAGCTCCTCTATAGATTTCGGCATAATGTTCACCAGCTCCACCGACTCTTCCTCACTGAGCCCGCAGTCCGCCTCCAGTTCCTTCTTGATTGCCTTCGCGGCGTCTGCGGTGGCCTTGGAGAACTTGGCTGTGTAATCGAGGGTTCTCTTCTGGATCTGGTCTGCCTTTTCCATGTCCAGCTTCTGTAGAATTTGACTCGCTTCTGGTATCGAGAGGACCTTCTTTCCTTCCTTCTCTGACATCAACTCCCCTCCAACGGAACCACGTGTTCCTTCCTGGCTACCAGCGTCTTGACCTTATTCCCGACCGGGACGTCCAGGGTGACCACTCTCCTGTCGACCTCCCGCACGACCCCCACGAGGCCGTTGAACCTTCTGTGGGGCATCCCCTTCACCTGAGCCGGGTCGATCTTGATCACGACCCTATCCTTTGGTGCGTACTCCCTGAGGAGGCTGCTCAGTCCCCTCTTCTCCGGCGACCTGAGGAGGGACCTGGTCCTCCTTCTGCTACCGTGTGATTTTGGCAAACCCGAATTCTCCTGTTTCTTTGACCTCTCGAATGTCGAACTTTCGGCATCTGACTTCAGTTTTTAAGACTTCCGACACCGAAGGCGACACCAGCTCTCCACTGACGAATCTCTTGACCGGGAGCCCCCCATCGAGCACCGCGTCGATTACGATGGCAGTCCCGCGCTTCCTCGCCTGGGCACGGTAGACCATCTTCGAGGTCGGTCGCTCGTTCGGCCTCTCAAACCTCACTAACGCCCGCCTGAAGCGCCTGCGGACCTCGGAGAGGTCGTCATCGGCGACTCTCTTCGCCGTCCTGGCTGTGATTTCCGTCCTGAACCTGAAGGAAGGAAGGCTGGTCGGCCTCGACGGCATCACCCTCCCCCTTGAAACTGAGACCAGCCCCTTCCTCGACCTGACCACGAACTTCCTCGGGGGGTCCCGTTTCACCGGGCTCTTCACTTCAACCACGAAGGGCCTTCCAGGGGGATAGACGCGGCTGTCCTTGTCTTCGCTCCCTATCCACGTGAACTTCATCCGGTCGCTCCCGCACGCCTTTGCCAGCCTGGCTCTCAGTCCCTCCTCCACGCTGGGGCCCCGGTCGAACCCGGTCATCCTGCACTTCTCGCATCCGCGGCCGGAGCAGTGCCTGCAGAACTCCCTTCGCTGTGAGATTCCGGGTGGCTTGGTGTATCTCCCGTAGAGAAAGAGTGGCCTCGAGGTGATAGAGACGCCCCCGGTCGCAATGTCGACCACTGCGGTCAGGTCAGGCCTCCCCTTGTCGACCCTCTTGCCCAGCTTCGTGGCAATCTCTTCTCCTATGAGCCTCGCCGCCTGCGTCTTGATCGTCTCCTCCCCTTTCACTTTCAGGTTCGCCCTGAGCTCGTCTTCCAGTTCCTGGATCCCCTCGGGGAGGGATATGCCGACTGCGAAGCTGTCGAACTGATACCGCCTGACCGCTCTCGCGGCCGCCCGCGCGGCAGAAGCGACCTTGTCCATGAGCCCCCCACAGATGAAACACTCCGCCCCTGCCACTGGGGCCGGAAGTCCTGCAAGGCCTCCCTGTCTCTCGGCGCAGCGTTGGCAGAGCCTGTACTCCTGCACCGTCCTCGGCAAGGCTACTGGCCACCCATGCGGCGCATCATCTGGCGGATGTCGCGTCCCTTGCTGGACTTCGCCAGACCCTTCATCTGTTTGTACCTCGACAAGAGCTCTCTCACGTCCTTCTCGCTCCTCCCCGAACCCTTCGCGATTCTCTTCAGACGGGGCGCGTTGATCTTGTCGGGGCTCTCCCTCTCCCCCTTCGTCATGGACTGGATTATCGACTTGTAGACCTTCACCCTCCCTTCCGCCTTGTCGAGTTCTTGGCCGTCGAGGACTCCGGAGAACCCAGGAAAGTGCTCGAGGACCTTCTTCAGCGACCCGAACTTCTTCATCTGGTCGAACTGGACCATCAGGTCGTCCATGGTGAGCTTCCCGGACATCACCCGCTGCGCCATCTTCTCGTCCACCTCGACTTCAGCCTCGCGGACCATTTCCATGAGCGCCTTCAGGTCTCCCATCCCCAGTAGCCTCCCGACGAAGCGGGTGGGGGCGAACTCTTCGAGGTCGTCGATCCTCTCACCACTTCCGATGAAGAAGACCCTCGCGCCCGTCGCCGCGGACGCTGCCAGGGCTCCCCCTCCCTTCGCGGCACCGTCCAACTTCGTCACTATGATCCCCCCTACGGGGGCTGCCTGGTGGAACGCCAGGGCCTGATTGTAACACTGTTGACCGATCGTCCCATCGACGACCAAGACGGTGGCGTCAGGCTTGACCTCCTTGACGACGTCCTTCATCTCTTCGAGAAGCCCTTTCTCCTCCTTGTGCCTCCCGGCCGTGTCGACTATGATGAGGTTCTTCGACCCCTCGAAGTGCCTTCTGCCTTCCTTCGCGATCTTGACCGAGCTCTTCTCCTTCTCGTTGCTGAATACCTCAACGTTGGTCTTTGAGACCAGCGTCCTCAGCTGGGTCACAGCCCCAGGCCTGAAGGTGTCGGCTGCGACCACCCCGACCTTGAAACCCCGTTTGGAATAGTATCGCGCCAGTTTCGCAGTGGTAGTGGTCTTCCCCGAACCCTGGACTCCGAGCATCACGACGACGTTGGTCTTGCCCTTGTCGAGGTGCAGGCCCCCTTCCCCGCCAAGAAGGCGGGTGAGCTCTTCGTAGAGGACCGAGACGACCTGGTCCTTTCTCGTCACCCCTCCCTTCGGTTTCTCCTCCAGTGCCCTCTTCTGGACCCGTTCTGTGACCTCGAGCGCCAGCCTGACGTTGACGTCCCCCTGTATGAGCGCCCGCTGAAGGTCTCGGATGAACTCCTTCACGGTCTTCTCGTCAACGACGCTCGATTTCAGAATCTTCGATATAGCATTCTGTAACCCTTCACGGAGTGAATCTAACATCTGTAACTCAGGGGAGTCGCCTTATGGTTCTTTAATAGGATTAACAGGAACCGAGGTCACTCCACATCGATGGAGGCCAAGATTTCGGCGTGAAGTGGGTCCAGCAGCAATGGGATTAGAAGTTCCAAGTCGCCGGAAAAGTGAACGCATCTCCCTCCGCAAAGACGAACTTGTCACTCGTCAAAGCCCTCGATAGGTGCAAGGCGAACTCTCTGTATGCTTCGACGAGGCGCATATCCCGGTCATGGTATTTCAAAACCAAGTTGTCAGCGTCTATGCCTGCTTGATTTAGTTTGACTTCGGCGGAGGTCATGGGATAGTAGAAGTTCGAGCCCCTCCTATCAGTCTCTATCCTGAAATCCTTCCACGTCAGTCCCTGACCGAGGAAGACAAGCAACAGCTCCTCCCTGTCTGCGAACTTGAACGGATCAATCATATCGAGAAGCAACCCGATCTTGCGGGAGTCGTATCGTTCCCTGTGGAGGAAGCCGTCGCACGTCCCCGGGAACCCCACATCTTGGTTGATGCGTTCTGCTTGGCGAAGTCGTCGTTGGTGAAGGTAGTTTATCGCTGCGTCCACGGGCGAGTAACCCCTAGCCCTCCCTGCAGGGTCTCCTACAAACTCCGCCACATACCTTAATCTCTTTCTGGGGCCAAACCACACCTGCTGGGTTTTCTTCAGAGCCAAGCCGTAGCAAAGCCAGTACTGCTTCATGATCTGGGCTTCGTAGGGAAGGAGCTTAGACTGACCTGCTTCGTTGATCAGGCCGAGATACTTCTCCTGATGGGCGATGAGGGGGTCCGCGTCCCCTTGGTACAGCTTCGCGAAGGTGATGACCCTGCGCGTGGCGTTCAGGGTGCTCCGCCCCATGGCGATGGACAGCTGCCTGGTGATGTCAGTGGTCTGTGAGAGCTGGTCGACTTTTTCTTGCAGCGTTTGGTCGTACGCTGGCCACACCCGCGGCGGTTCGGATTCAGGCATTAGGACCTCCTCGGCCAGAATGTCTTCGAGGTCCTCCGCCGCCGGCATCCCGGCCTGTCTGATCCTGATGTTCTCCTTCGCCTTGTACCTATGCTCTTCGAAGTCGGCTTTCGCGTCGCCCCCAGTGGCTTCGTGGTAGATTCTGTTGAACTCGTGCTCATACGCAGTCATCACTCTCACCCTTTCCTTGGCGCGGATATACCTCGTTCTACAGTTCCGGCATGTCACTGCTGACTTCACAGCAGGTGGAATGGCCTCCCCGCAGATTTCGCATTGCTCTGGAATTGCCTTCCTCAGATGGTTTCTCTTCTTGTCCAGAAATCGCAAACAAGCTGAAGAGTGGGGACCTATCCTCGAAGCGTATCTCATCTTGTGAATCTCGAAACCCGTGACATGGGAACCAACCTGCCTCCATCGTGGATAGTAGAATGGAATCGTCTGGTTGGCCAACCACCACAAGTTGCACCTCCTCTTGGCCGATGCGTAGAAAGCGCACTGTCCGCACCGGCGCTCTAGGAATTGCGCCCTCCCCGGTTGCACATATGCAAATGCGGGCCTGCCTACCTCCCTGTACCAATTCCTTCTCTCCAGTTTCCCCTCAGCGATTAGATTTTCCAAGACTCGCCGCACCTGTTGCCTTGAAGGGACGAGGAGCCACTGCCACTGCTCATTGGAGATGTACTCTCGTGACTCGAAGATTTCTTCCAGTCTGGGGTCTGTCCGTTTGTTCAGCGAATCAAGCCAAGCAACGAGCTTCATCGCCTCGTAAGGTGCTGTCACCCAGCCGAACCTTCCTACGTCTTCGAGTGCCCTCGGGGTAATCAACTCGTCGGGGAGAGAAAGTTCAGGCTTGAACCGCTCTTTGCGCTCGAAGAGCTGTTCAATCTGGTCCGGCTTTCCGTCGACATATCCAGGCGGGAACCAAGCCACCATTCCTTGTAGCAATTCTTCGTCGAACTCATCCAGTTTGTAACGCGGGTGTTTCTTCGAAATGCGCTAAGTGTACTTGGTGAACGCCTTGGCCAAGGTCTCCTCTGCGATGGGGACAAAAGTACGGCCAAGTTGCTGAAGAATCTTGGGCCTAGTCAACCTAGTCCCGTAGAGCATTGCCCTGACGACCTCCTTCGCCCGCCTTTCGTCGTGGGATGGAGGTGCTTCGCCGTCGCCCTTGGAAATGATTACCGTCTTCCGCACCTTACCCATGAGCCTCGCTAGAAAGCCGTCGATGTATCCCCCCTGCTCTGAATCAGAGACGCCAACCAGCGGCTCGATGAGCACAATCGTCTGGAAGGCCCTGAACCTCTGGTGTTGCATGTACCATTGGAACCACTCGTCATAGGTTCCTTGAATCACCCTCTTTGCACGCTTCCGGACCTTCCTCTGGATGAGGAAACCAGACCAGCGGTAGTCTTGTTCTGGGTCTAACCTCGAGGAGTCAAGCGGAGGGAGCTGTTCCAGAGTTTCCTCGTCGGCCACGATTGCAACCCTGCTCTGCCTGCTTTCGTGGAGGACATCGAATACAAGGCTCTTGAGGTCCTTTATGGGGAATCCGCTGACCTGGTTGTATTGGACTAACTGGGCGCCGATGGCCGTTTGGCGGCTAAATGGCAAGATTCCAGCTCTTTTCAGCTAAATGCGCATGATAAAACCTTTGTGGTAGTTATATAGCTCATTTCCATACTATTTGCGTCGAAACATGTCTTCAAGGTGGATGAACAGGATGCATGCATTGGTGCCGATGACAGGGCAGGAGGAGCGGGTGGAGGGGGTCCTGCTGCAGTATGGCATCACTCGGATGGCACACACAGCCTTCCCCGTGAACGGGAGGGCGTACGTGACCGACTTCTTCTTACCCAACCAAGGGGTGGTAATAGAGTGCGGCAGAGCGCCAGCCGCAGAGGCATCGCACTGACTTGGGTGGAGAAGAACGCCTGCTACATCGATTGGAAGTTTCGGCGGATCAAGGGGGTGCACCCGGAGGTCAGGTGCTTGGCATTGGTGGAGGTAGCCCAGGCTGATGTCAGCCTCGTCAAGGGGTACGTGGGGCCTGTGTTGGAGCACGCCGACGCGGTGTGCTACTCGATGGAGGAACTGGCGAAGGTCGTGAGAGAGTGGTGTGATGTTGGGCGTTAAGAGCTTGGACGGAATGACTTCATAAATGGCCAACACGACGTTGGACCGCTGGTTCTACCCATGGTTCGGTGATTCTGGAGGGAATCCGGCGCTCTTGGTTTCGAGAGCCGGCTCGGTCCGAACGCGAGGCTACAACCACTTCAGATTCAGAATCTCACGAAGACTACTCGAGGAACAGTCGGGCGTCAAAATGGAGCCGGGGAAGATCTACGAGCTAACAGGGCAGATAGATGGCGTCTGCGACTTCCACACTTTCAGAGCCGGCACTAGCGCAGAAACCTTGTTCCTTCACGTCCCCAGTGATTATCAGAGCCTAGTCGTCCCTCACCAGCTTTACCAGATACGCGTCAATTCAGTTGCACAAAGACAACTCAGCCCCGAGTTTGCGGACGTCGTCAAGCGAACGAGAATCGGAATGAATTGGTCGTCGCTGGACCGAATGCTTACTCCCCTGACTTCGAACCCAAGTGACCCTTCCAAGAAATGCCGCGGTTACACAATTGTAACGTGGGGGCCTGAGGGACTCGCGAAGATTATCCGGAACACCGAGCCTTACATCAGGACCCAAAACAAACGAAACCAGATTGCCCGCTGCAAGGAAGAGCTGGCAAGGCCCCGGAGGAGGCTTGAAGAAAAAGTGATTAGGGCCAGATTGTTGCTCGGGATCCCTCCCGAGGGATACGCGTAGTATAGGCGTCCTATTGAAGCGGAAGCGTGTTGGGCGCGGGCCGTCCGACCCCATCGAAACTGCGCTAGTGCGAGGTGTGGGATTTCCACCCGGGCCATCTTCGATTGACCCGCTTCTTGACTGCAGCCTGGAGCCCGTCTCTCAGCGAGTCAAGCATTTGCTCCGCTGGCCCAGTTCCGTGTATTTATTGTCTTAAGCCAGGAACTCTTAAACGAGCACTCCAGACCTCGAATCTGGGCGACCGGGAACGCGGATCGGGGCACTGTTTTCTGGCGGGAAGGACTCGACCTATGCCGCATACGTCGAATCGAAGCGCCATCAGCTGGCCTGCCTGATCACACTCTTCCCGGAGTCCGAGATGTCGTACATGTTCCACTTCCCCAACGTGAAGTGGACACGGCTGCAGGCAGAGGCTTTGGGGTTGCCGCAGCTGACCTTGGAGACCCCGGGGGCGAAGGAGGAAGAGCTGTCCGACCTTACTACGGCGATACAGAGGGCGAAGGAGACCTACGAGCTCGAAGGCATCTGCACCGGGGCGCTCGCGAGCGTGTATCAGAAGACCCGCGTAGAGAGAATATGCAAGGGCCTCGGCCTGGAGTGCATCTCTCCTCTATGGGGGGTCGATCCTGAGGCCCATCTCAGGAGGCTGGTGGACCAAGGTTTCGTAGTCGCAGTCGTGAGCGTCTCAGCTCTGGGGCTGGGGGAGGAGTGGCTCGGGCGGACCCTCGACCACAGAGCCGTTGACGAGCTCGTGGAGCTCGGGAGGAAGTACAGGTTCCACATTGGGCTCGAGGGGGGCGAGGGGGAGACCTTTGTCCTGGACGCCCCTTCGTTCGCACAGAGAATCGAGATACGGACGAGCAAGAAGCACTGGAGGGGAGATTCCGGTTCCCTTGAGATAATGGACGCCGGGCTGGTCCCGAAGGTCACGCAGAAGGAGCAGGGGGCCTAGTCCCCAGCACAACATCGACCGTCATCAGTTGTCCACTCCTGATTATCTGCAGTCTGACAGTCTGTCCTGCGAGCGCGTACTCTGCCAAGTACGAAGACAGGGCATCGGTGTTGACGATCTTGGTCCCGTTCATCGTGATGATGATGTCCCCTCCGATTGTGTACGATGTCCCCTGCACTTCTGCAGTCTGCGAGCCGGCAACGAGCCCGGCCTTTTCTGCCGGACCTCCCTGTGTCAGATTCTCAATCAGCACCCCGTAGGTCACGTTGGTCTTTTCCAGCTGAGCGAGCTGGTAGTTCATGTCCGCCCCCTGAATCCCCATGAACGGATGCATCGTGTACCCTCCTGTCGTCACGAGGGAAGGCAATTCTCGCAGAATCGTGTCAGACGGAATCGCGAAGCCGACGCCCTGGGAGCTCACCACTGTCGCAGTAGTGATACCGACCACGGCCCCGGCTGCGTCCAAGAGTGGGCCTCCAGAGTTGCCCGGGTTTATCGGCGCGCTGAACTGCACCACATTGGCTATGGCGAAGTTCCCGGCCAAGGATTCTGAGATGGTCCTGCCGAGCTGGCTTACTATGCCGAAGGTCATGGAACCCGAGAGTCCGAAGGGATTACCTATGGCCACGACAGGTTGACCCACAACGAGTTGGGATGAGCTGATGATCTGGAGGGGATGGAACTCCGAGGGCGGAGCGCTCAGGCTCAGCACGGCGAGGTCGCTGTAGCCGTCGGTCCCCACAACATTCGCTCTGTACGCATCCCCGTCCTGGAAGGTGACGGTCAGGTCGGTCACTCCACTCACGACGTGGAAGTTAGTCACTACGTAGAACGCCCCGGTGAAGTTGATCACGATCCCTGATCCGAGCACTGTCGAGTTTGACCCTCCCGACGTTTCGGTCCCCAAGACCGTCACGACCCCGGCGGAGTCTTCTTGGTAGATTCGTACAGGGTCGAGCCCGAGCAGGGTTCCGTTGGAGGAAGGCGACCGGGAGGCGAGCTCGCGTTGCAGTTCTGCGTTCTGGCTCTGCAGCGAGTTGATCAGCGCCTGCAGTGACGTTGTGTTATTGGACTTGGTTCCGGGGCTCGTGAGGACTGAATAGGTGACCAGCGAGCCCAGCACCACTACAATGACCAGAATTCCCCAGTATGAGGCGCCGACCCCCCTGCGCAACCGCATTTGACTTTCTTCGAAACGCTGCAGACGGTAGCACAAAAACCTATATGCCGAAACGTCCCCTTTCGGCCGCTCTAGATGAAGGGATTCGGAAGAGCCGTCTGAGAACTACGATGAAGAAGCCAAACCACAGATAGAGCGTTCAGCTTCCGCCTTTGATTCTCATTATCTTGTTGCGTCCCATGACCGCCCAGTATTCGACTTCCGCACCAGGCTCAAGGGTTCCGTTCAGTTCGGTCATCTCTTCCGCAGTGGGCTTCGGGGTCTCGAAGACTTCGAAGGTCGCCAGGTCCATCACCTGCACCGCGTTGTCCATCACAGAGGTTATCTGCCCCGACCGCTTGTCGATCATCGGAATGTCGACCCTCGACTCGGCGGGAGAGACGTAACTCTTCTTTGACCCTGTGAAGATGGATATTGCGACGAGCCTCACCTTCGCGCTCCCGTGCTTTCCAGGCTTAAAGTGTTCCCTGTTCACGACACGGCACGGTTCTCCGTCCAGAATGATGTAGCTTCCTTCCTTGACGCTTCCAAGGTCTGCTGGCCTGCTCACGGGTAATCGCGCGTGGCTCTTCGCACACTGTAATTAAACAATATCTGACATGAGACGACCATGTAATGAGGAACTCCAAGGTCTAAGTGACAATCTTTCCCTCTTGCGACTGTAATGACCTGTGGACCATCGCCCTTCGATTGGTATGGAGAGGGAACCGAATATGTTAATCGGCGGAACTTCTACGGCCTAGCAAGTTGGGTGCTGGATAACTAAATAAGCTCTCACTCGCAGACCCTTAACGCACGGAAGAACCGATGGAACTCCGAACACAGACGAAACACGAACGGTCTGCTATCGCAGACCTGGACGAATGAGGCACCCACTGTTGTCCGAACCCGCCCTCGTGCTTGATTCGACGGCATTCTACGCCGGGATACCCTATCAGGGGAACGGAAGGTACTACACTACCTATCTGGTTCTGGACGAGGTAAAACATCACAGCGTAGGTTCGTCGCTGATTCACACACGGGTCCAGGTGACCGAGCCTTCCATCGAGTCGGTAAACCGGGTCAAGTCGACCGCCTCGAAGACCGGGGACATGGGCGCGCTTTCCCAGACCGACATCTCCCTTCTCGCTCTGGCTCTTGACCTGGCAAATGCCGAGGGAGGGGTCAACCTCGTGACAGACGACTTCGCGGTCAGGAACGTGGCTGAGGTCCTGTCGATCCCCCTGTCTCAGTCGTCGCTGAAGGGGGGCGAATGGAAGAACATCACATGGAAGATCTACTGCAAGGGGTGCGGGAAGCAGTTCACCAATCCCAAGCTGACCCGGTGCCCGGTCTGCGGTACTGACCTGATTCGCAAAGCGAAGAGCGGCTGAGGAGCAGTAAGGCCGACGCTACCAACTTAGTAAGGAAATACTACTAGGTTTAAGTAATACATATGTTATATTTTGGAGTGGTAGCAACGAGAATGCACTATAGAACATCCACACTGCAGGTCTCAGACAGATGCCCGCAGTGCGGGAAGAGGTCACTGGTAGAGGATGTGAACACTGGCGAGCTTTCATGCAGCAACTGCGGTTTCGTAGTGAGCGAGAGGTCGACCGACACCGGCCCGGAGTGGAGGGGGTTCGGCGACGAGAGAAGCCAGGAAAGGGTCAGGACGGGCTCACCGACGTCGATAACCTACAGAGACATGGGGCTCTCGACGGTCATAGGACGGTCGAACAGGGACGCCTCAGGAAGGGCAGTGTCGTCTCCGCTACGGAGCACGATGGACCGGCTGAGGAAGTGGGACAACAGGGCGCCGGCCCACGGTTCGATGGAGAGGAACCTGGGAGTGGCCCTGAGCGAGCTGGGGAAGATGAGCGATAAGCTGGGCATTTCTGAGGCCGTCAAGGAGAGGGCTGCCTACATCTACAGGAAGGCTCTGGAGAGAGGCCTGCTCAGGGGACGTTCGATAACTGGAATCGTCGCAGCTGCGCTCTACGCCGCGCTCCGCGACACGGAGACCCCCAGAACCCTCAAGGACGTGGCCTTCGCGAACAACCTCAACAAGAAGAGCGTAGCCAGGGACTACCGGATTCTGCTAAGAGAGATGGACCTCAGCATGCCCGTGGCGGATGCGACGAAGAACATCGCGCGGATCGCCTCGCAGGTCGGCATGTCGGAAAAGACCGTGCGCAGGGCCATCGACATAGTCAGGCTTACTGAGGAGAAGGAGATCTCAGCCGGAAAGGCCCCGATGGGCCTCGCGGCCAGCGCTCTGTACCTTGCCGGCGTCCTCGAAGGCGAGGTGGCCACCCAGAAGGAGATAGCCGAGGCAGCCGGGGTCACAGAGGTGACAGTCCGCAACCGCTACAAAGGCCTCAGGACCGACCTCGGTAAGCAGCTCGGGCTCGAAGACACGGAGCCTCAAATAGTCGCCCGCTAGAAAGCCGGGTCACGTTGAAGTTCTACACAGTCGACGTCTTCGCCGAGTCGAAGTACTCCGGGAACCAGCTCGCAGTCTTCAGGGATTCCGGGAGGCTCTCTGACAGTCAGATGCAACAGATTGCGCAGGAGATGCACTACTCCGAGACCACCTTCATCACCTCGGAGGCGGAGCGCGACGGCGGATACGACGTCAGAATCTTCACGCCGGAGACCGAGCTCCCGTTCGCCGGGCATCCAACGCTCGGGACTGCGTACATTCTGCAGTCTGAAATCATCAAGAAACCATTACCTGAGGTAAGGCTGAACTTGAAGGTCGGGCAGATCCCAGTCACCTTCTCCTACACGAAAGGACAGGCTGACCTCCTCTGGATGAAACAGAACGAGCCTACATTCGGCAAGACGCTGGACCCGGAGCCTGTCGCCGAATTCCTGGGGCTTACCATGCCTGACCTCGACGAGCGTTTCCCAGTCAGGGAGGTGTCAACCGGCGTCCCCTTCCTGATCGTGCCCCTGAAGAACCTGAAGGCCGTCCGGCGCGTCGAGTTCGACCGGGGGAAGTATCTCAAGTTCGCGGAGAAGGTCGAATCCAGAATCGTGTTGGTCTTCAGCCCCGAGACCTACAAGAAGGATAACGACCTGAACGTCCGCGTCCTCGGCCCCTCGTTAGGCGTACCGGAAGACCCAGCGACTGGGTCGGGGAACGGGTGCCTTGCCGCCTACCTCGTAAAGCACCGCTACTTTGGGAAGGACAACATCGATGTAAAGGTAGAACAGGGATACGAAATCGGTCGCAAATCACTCCTGCTCCTGAAGGTAAGGGAAAGGGCAGGAAAAATCGACGTGAATGTCGGCGGCAGAGTGCAGTTCGTCGCCAAGGGCGAATTACAAGACTGAATGAAAAATGGACCGGGGGGGAATTGAACCCCCGACCTTGGGACCCATAGGGTTCTCCCGCGTGCGAGGCGGGCGTTCGTACCGCTGAACTACCGGCCCTGGATTTCGGGCTCGGCCCCCTACATGTATAAGGGTTCTAGGGTTGAAGGCGCACTCAGACAGATAGAAACCCTTTTTCCAGAGCCCAGAGGGCGACCTCTTCGGATGCCCCGCTTGGACCTAGAAGACAGGCTCTTCTGGCTGGCCAATGAGAAGGAAATCAGAAGCGCAGAGACGACGGACTCCTACTTCCTCCAAACCAAGCAGGTCCTCAAGAAGAACCGCATAGACTCCAGGGTGGTCATGGAGGTCTACGCCCGGGACCTCCCCTACCAGCAGAACTGGGGCCTCCTGAGCGGGGTCTACGAGGTTGCAAAGCTGCTCGAAGGCCTGCCAGTGAACGTATGGTCCTTCGACGAGGGGGAAGTCTTCTTGGCAGATTCAACAGCGGCGATCTACGAGCCTTTGCTTACCATAGAGGGAAAGTACGTTGATTTCGCGGAGTACGAAAACCCGATTCTGGGCCTCCTCTCTTCTTCGACGAGCGTCTCCACCAGGGCCGCGAGGTTCAGAATGGCTGCAGGGTCGAAACTCCTCCTGAGCTTCGGGACACGCAGAGTCCACCCAGCGCTCGCCCCGATGCTGGAACGAGCCTGCTATCTCGCCGGCTTCGACGGCGTCTCCAATGTCCTGGGGGCCAGGCTGCTCAACGTCCAACCATCGGGGACGATGCCCCATGCACTGGTGCAGGTGCTGGGCGATCAGGAGAAGGCCTGGCGACTGTTCGACCAGACCGTCCCGAAGAGCATACCCAGGGTGGCGCTCGTCGACACCTTCTGGGACGAGAAGGCGGAGTCGATCAAGGCCTTCGAGGTACTCGGCCCCAAGCTCTGGGGCGTAAGGCTCGACACCCCGGCTTCCAGACGCGGAGACTTCCGTATGATAGCGGAAGAAGTGAGGTGGGAGCTGGACATCCGCGGAGGGAATGATGTCAAACTGATTGCGTCAGGCAGGCTCGACGAAGAGGCAGTCTCCAGCCTGTGCGACATCGTGGACGGGTTCGGCGTAGGCACGGCTGTGGCTTACCCGCCCGTGATCGACCTCAGCGCAAAGATCGTCGAGGTCTCGGAGGGGACCAAACGCGAGTTCAGGGCGAAGAGAGGGGGTATGGGAGGGAGGAAGGCAGTGTACAGGTCACCTGGCTTCAAGGACTTCGTAGCCCTCGAAGGCAGGACCAAGCAAAAAGACGCGACTCGACTGCTGAAGCCGCTCTTGGATAATGGGAAACCGGCGAGAGACTTTGAGGACATAGGCCGGATCCGTTCGAGGGTCCTAACCAACCTGCAGGAACTGAAGACCGCGGAACCGACCCTCAAGTGGAGGTGAGGCTCTGGTGCGTGCCGCGCTCTTGGTGGTCGATGTCCAGCGTGATTTCTGTCCAGGCGGGAGCCTCGCAGTCGAACACGGTGACGATATCGTTCCGAAGCTCAACAAGGTCATCATCGCGTTCCACAAAGCAAAGCTGCCGATTTTCTTCTCAAGGGACTGGTACCCTCGAAACCACTGCTCCTTCAAGAGCCGAGGAGGGACCTGGCCCGTTCACTGCGTAGCCGGTACGGCAGGAGCGAAATTTCACCCCGGCCTCGTCGTCCCGGCCGGAAGCGCGATAGTCAGCAAGGCCACAAAGCCTGACTCCGAAGCGTATTCCGCGTTCCAGGGGACCGGCCTGGGAAAGAAGCTGAACACCATTGGGGTCAAAGAGGTATTCATCGGTGGACTTGCCACCGACTACTGCGTAAGGGAAAGCGCCCTGGATGCCCTGGCGACGGGTCTGAAGGTCACCATCCTCAGGGACTGCGTAAAGGGAGTGAACATACACCCCGACGATTCGGAGAAATCCCTCCATGAAATCACCTCGCGAGGGGCAGTGTTGCTTTCTTCAGCACAGGCCATCGAACTGACAGCTGTCAGACCAGGTGGTAGGCATCAGAAGCCGAGACGGCTGAGCCCCAAGTAACACCAGAACCTCCACCGTCTGGCTTGGTTGACGCACTCGTAACTGCAATCCTCACTTATCCGCACGTAAGCGAGCCGAATCTCGGAGAATCATTGCCTGGCGCGCTAGCAATACTATCATCATCCTGACCTTTCGGGTCAGTCCAGTTCGCCCGTCGAAGCACGCTGCGCGCCGGACGAGCATTCTGGACGTCCCTTCGATATTTATCCGTTCCGAGTCGACCGACTCTCCGCCAGATTTTATTAACCGCCGGAGCATCCGACCCTCGCCTTGGAAAAAGAGGAGGAGCTCGTGAGTTGGTACAGGGCACTCGCCGAGAACCCCGACTACTACACGAACACCGAGCAAGGGCAGAAAGAGCTCGCAGACATGATCAGGAAGGAGTCCGAAAGGCTCCTCGAGGAGCTCGGCCGGTCGACCAAGAGGACCAAGGAGATTGTCTGGCTGTCGCGTTATTGCAGTGCGTGCCGGTACTACAGACAGGAGGGCCGCAAGATGCACTGCGAACGTTGGAGGGTCCGCATAGTGAAACCGTTCCACGGGCGGGCAATATGGGCCAGCATCCCGTCCATGAGAGGGGACGGCGAGAAGGAGCTCGTCGTCGAGGGGATTGACTGGGACACGAAGTGGAAGGAGATATCCGACAGGGTCGTCGAGATGACCATCGACCTCGTGAACGGCGGATACCCCTATTTCTGCTACAAGAGCACGACGCGTTCAAAACCGTAGGTTCATTAGAACAGTAATGCCTCTTCACTCCGAAAGAAAATGAGAGCAAAGGTATGGCTGGCAGTAATCCTCATGGTCATACTGGTCTCCCTCTTCGTTCCATTCATCCCACAGACCTCGGCCTCGGGGCAGTTCCTCGGGGCGCACTACCAGAGGACAGCCACGGTTTCCCCGTCATACTACCTCTTCCGATGCGGGTCCTACGACAACTCCCAAGTCTCAGCCCAGCTCACGTCGGGCTACTCTGGCTTCTACCAGCTTTCGAAGGGCTACACCTTCTCGTGCGTCTACAACAGCGGCTGACCGCGTGAATCCTGAGAATCAGGGCGCTGCCCAATGGGCTCTGGTCGGCGGGGATAATAACAACCCGGAGGGCACCCCACGCACCAAGGTGAAAACCCGAGTGAAAATGACACTCACAGAGCGTTTCCGGGCCATCTTTCAGGACCCTTTCGCTGCTGTGAGAACCGCAGGGGTCAGAGAAGGGCAGACAGTGGCTGACATCGGTGCCGGCCTGGGTTACTTCACAATAGCCACGGCGGAGACAGTCGGAGAGACGGGCCTGGTCTACGCCATCGAGCCTGACAACGCGCGAAGCGAAAAGATCAGGCGCAGAGTCGCTGAAGGGAAGGTCCAGAACGTCCGGGTGCTGACCACCGGTGCCGAACAACTCGGAGACGTCCAGTCTGACAGCGTCGACCTTGCCTTCTCAGCCTTCTCGATGCACCACTTCAATGACAGACAGGTGGCTCTCGCAGAAGTGAGGCGGATACTGAAGGTCGGAGGAAGTTTCTACATGTGGGACAGAATGCCCGGCTTACTGATCAGGCACGGCACGCAGCCTGAAGAGCTCAACTCACTATCCGCTGGCTTCTCAAACCTCGAACTTCTGAGCAAGAAAGGGACTACGAGAGCCAGATTCACCAAGTAGACCTCCGGGTCTGTGGAATGAAAGGGTCCTGGGAGGAGTGCGAACCCACATACATGAGTTCAGCTCTAATCGCTCTTCGTCTTCGGGTGGCCGGATGATGGAATCACTTTGCCTACCATGACCTCTGTCGACTTGATCAACGCCTCCACTTCATCACCTTCCTGCAGTCCCAGGTCCTCAACCGCTTCTTTGGATATTATGGAAGTGAGTGAGACTGGGTTCGCCGTGGTCATCTTGACCAAGGAAGTAATGTCGCCCTTCACCACGCTTGTTATTTTCGCTCTGATCCGGTTTCTGGTACTCAGTTTGTAGCTTACATTTCCCGCCGAGGCACTGTCGTCCAGCGCATTGAAGAGATACTTTCGGACCCTCCTGAATTCCCGGAGCAGGATCAGCCCATCCGGAGTGAGTCTTGAGCCTCCGCCAGTCGCTCCTCCTGACTTTGACTCCAGTATCTTCTTGCCAGAACGTGATTCCATTCTGTTGATTCGATTCCAGGCGTGCCTGTAAGAGATTCCCAAGAGTTTCGCCGCTTCTGTAAGGGAATTGGTTTCTGAAATCCTGCGGAGCAGCAGGGCATCGACTTCGTCCAAGACAGTTCGTCTCTCGTCCTCTAGGGAGAGATGCGGAGCTGGCTTCAGCTTCACATCACGTGGCAAATCCCACCGAACCCCTCCTTGCAATCTTCATTCGAGACTTAAGGTTTGCCTTTGGCGATATGCATATAGCGTTATGCATGCCCGTGCATGACGCTCATGAAGGTGGCAAGGCGCGGAATCTCGAGCGCCGTGATTGCAGCAGCGATTGTTGTGGTCATTGCTGCATGCGTCGTAGCCTACGCCGTCTACACCGATTCAGGAAGGACGACAACGACGACGACTACGTCTTCTTCGAGTAGTAGCCCATCCATGGGCCGGGCTCCCCTGATTTCATTCTCTGCAGACGCTTACACTGCCGAAGCTAACGCCCTTCTCAATGGTTTCTCTCAAAGCACTGGAGCATCAGTCGCACCAGTGAAATCGGGAGGCTCGTTCGCAGATGCCAACCAGATTGCAGCCGGAGCGCCAGACGACGTCTTCATTTCAGTGGCACTTTCTGCCACTGGACCCCGATACCTGAAGAATCTCTCGTCGAATTGGGCGATAGGGTTCGCCACTGACCAGATGGTCATTGCCTACTCCAATGCTACCTCGTCGTCGTCCTCGGGAGGAACTGTCGTCGCTCTAGGCAATGCGGCCGCGGAAACCAATGCCACGTCCGATTGGAACACGTTCTTCACGTCTCTCACCTCAGGGAGTGCCAAGATCGGCATCTCAGACCCGGTCGCTGACCCTGCCGGTCTCCGTGGCTGGATCACGCTCGAGGCCGCGGGGTCGCTCTATTCGAATGGTGACCAGAACGCCTACGTGACTCGGCTTCTGCAGGCCAAGGCAAACGTGACCGGGACGCACGCGGCCGCCCTCGTTGCTCCTCTCGAGTCAGGGCAGATTCAGTTCCTCTTCATCTACAAGTCGGCCGCGGTTACCGACCATTTGGGTTACATCCAGCTGGACCGCCACGTCAACCTCGGCGACCCGGCATTAGGCTCGCTATACTCGAAGTTCTCCTACAGGGATTCTGCGGGTCTGAATGTCGGGACCCCTGTCATTCTTTGCATCACGGTCCCGCTGAGCAGCGTCAACACCGCCAAGTCATTGCAGTTCGTTCAGTATGTCGTCAAGAACGCAGGGACACTCTCGTCATACGGCCTGCAGCCCTTATCGCCCGCAAGACTCTACAGTAATGCGTCCCCTCCCGCGCTCATAACCCAGCTGATCTCGCAAGGGCTGGTAGTGGAATCAGGAGGCCTCGACTGAAGGTTTGGGATTGAGATGAACTGGCTCAGGGTCATCTCCCTCGTCACAGTGTTTCTTCTTCTTGTCCCAATAGCGGTCCTGCTCTACTACGGTCTGGGCCCCTTCCGAACGCCCGCGGGTTACAGCATAGCCGTCTTCCAGTCAATAGAGCTCTCCTTAGTTTCATCCGTAATGGCCGCCGTGATCGACGTTGTGATGTTCACCCCACTTGCATACTATTTGGCCAGGGGAAAGGATTCGTTCATCGAATCGCTTGTCGACATACCAGTAGGCATCCCCCATCCCATCATCGGTCTGGCCCTGCTCATCCTGGACAGCCCTCTCACGCCGACTGGCAGATTCTTGCTGTTCTTCGGCATCAATTTCTTCAACACATTCCTCGGACTCGTAGTCGCACTCGTAGTCATGTCAGCGTCCATCTATGTCAAATCAATACAGCCATACTTCGAGTCGAGGGATTCATCGACCGAGGACTTCGCAATGGGGATGGGTGCCTCACGCATCAAGATCTTGTTCTTGGTCGTGTTGCCAGACTCTCTGAAAGGCGTGACCAGCGCCTCGCTGATTGCCATGAGCAGGGCCCTTGGGGAATTCGGCTCTATCTCCATAATCGCCTACTACGTGTTACAATATCCCTTCTACGGGGTCAGTCCCGCTTCGGTGACAATCTTTCAGCTCTTCAACGGCGCAGTCCCTGGGGGGCTGGATGCGGCGGTGACGGCTTCGGCGGCCATGATCCTGGTAGCTCTGCCGATTACACTGGCGGGACATTTCATTCGAAGGCGATGACTAGAACTTGATAGAGGCCAAGGTGCAAAAACAGTTGGGTCAATTCTCGCTCTCGGCAGAGCTTGAGGACAGCGGATTCATCTGCCTGGCCGGAAGGAACGGGTCAGGAAAGACCTCGCTCCTCAGGGCAATAGCAGGCCTGATTCAGGTCGACAACGGGTACGTCAGGATAGACGGGGTCGACGTCACCCGATTGCCGGTCGAGAAGAGAAGCGTGATAATGGTCACGCCCAACTCCTTCTTTGCTCACCTTGACGTGGACTCTCACATCACTTGGGGTGCGAGATTGAACAGGATGAAGCCAAACCGCGAGAAGATATCGAAAGTCAAAGCCGAACTTGGGATTGATTTCGGCGGTCCAGTCAGAAGGTTGAGCGTGGGGATGCGAGAGAGAGTAGCGCTTGCAACGGCCCTCCTTGCCTCACCGAAGGTAATCTTGGTGGATGAGGCCTTTTCGAACCTTCATGACAAACACGATTTCATAGCCTCCTACAGGAAACTTGTTGGTGATGAAGGCATAGATCTGATTTTCTCAACCCCGGACGAGGCAGACGGGAGTTTGTCTGAGCATCTCTATGTCATAAGCAACGGGACGACGAAACGACAGTAAACTGCGGAGCGATAGCAGCGGCGTCATGATCTGACGCTGAACTCTATCTTCACGTCCCGAAAGCAAGGACACTCCTAAAGGCCCTTGGTCTTGTATCAGTTCGATGGGGCCGGATCTGACGGTGAGCGCATTCCCATTCGCTTAAAAGAGAAAGGCGTCGAAGGAGACGCCATGCCCTCGATGAATGAAGTGAAAACACTTGGGGGAATAGGCTCTCTTCTCACACTGCTTGCAATCGTCCCGACAGCGGGCTTCATTCTTGCGATTGTTGGCGCGGTGCTTGTATTGGTGGCAATCAAGTACGCGTCAGACATTCTTGGTGACCCGAAGATATTCAACAACATGCTGTACGCTGTCATTCTTGGAATAATCGGCTTGGTAGTCGCCGTGGTTGCTGTGGTCGCTGTTGTGTTCAAAGTAATCGGCCTCGGATACATGTCTAGCTCCTTCGCTTTTGCGCCGCCATCGAACCTGGCTGTGGGCGACATACTAGGTTTGCTGGGAGTAATACTGCTCGGTCTCGCAGCGGTCTGGGTCTGCTTCCTCGTGTCTTCGATATTCCTGAGAAGGAGCTACACGGAGCTCGGAAAGAGGCTCAACGTTGGCCTCTTCGGCACTGCAGCACTCGTCTACCTCATCGGCGCCGCCCTGACCATAATCCTCGTCGGGTTCATTCTCATCTTCGTCGCTGAAATCCTCCTCATGGTGGCATTCTTCTCGATAAACACGCAGATGCCGCCTCCGACGCAGCCAGCGCAGCCGGCTCAGCCCACGATGTAGTCCCCGGATTAGAATCTGAGCCGCCCTTTCTTTATTCTAGACAGAAACGCCGCATTGAACCAAGATGCATGAGGCTGGAGCTAATCAGGATGACGAGAAGGCTCAGGAACGATTTCCGCTGGCATCCGAACGCCGAAGTTGGGTATACCGTTCTGTCATACCCAGACAATGGGCGAATTTGTTCTTTGGTTACGCAATTGACTGGTTCCAGTTGATGTCCATTAGAGATGAAGAGGGCCGCGAGAGGGATTTGAACCCTCGTCAGAAGGTCCACAGCCTCCTATGCTAACCAAGCTTTGCTGCCCAAAGCTGTCGCCTAAGGCAACTACACAATCGCGGCCACGGCTGCCAACTCGTTTGGGTTGTCGTTATAAGAATTGAGAGCCTCCTATGCCAACCAAGCTGCACCACCAGGGCCACCGTGGGAGGCGTGCGGCCCGCCGTGTCTGTTATCTTAAAGCGTTTTCAGCGCAGCGCCTGCTTGATCTCGTCGAAGTTGGGGAGGGTCCCAGGCTGAGGCGCGACCCATTTGTACAGCACCACCCCGTTGCCATCGACCACGAATATCGCCCTGTTCGCACACACGTAACCCTCGACCCCCCCGAGGTTGTTCCACACGACGCCATACTTCTGGACTGTCCCCCGAGTGAAATCACAAAGAAGCGGAAAGGTCAGCCCGTTCTTCTCGGCGAAGGCCTTCTGCGCGAAGGGCGCATCGACGGAAATCCCGACCACGTTCCCCTTGAGGCTCTGCAGCTCCCCCATCATGTCCCGGAAGGTGCACATCTCCTGCGTGCACACGCCCGTGAACGCCCCTGGGAAGAAGGCGAGTATCGTCTTCTGCCCATTCGTGAGAAACTCGGACATGTGCCGAAGCTTCTTCTCCGAGTCGTACAGTGCGAAATCAGGTGCTCGTTCTCCTACTTCTGGCATGTCTAGACCCCAACGTGCGAACGGCGGTATAAAATCCAAGCGGCGAGGCGCAATCTAGGGCAGAAGCTTCTCTCGCTTGATCAACCTGTCGACGGAAAGGAGAAGCAAGATGGATACCACGAAAACGGCCAGCGCGACGGCGACGTCGAACCAAATGACGTTGGTCCCCAGCGCGGAGAACAGGACCAGCTCGGGGAACACTATCAGGACACCGATTGAAATCCCGAGAGGGGAGTTCATCCCAGTCGGCTTTCGTTGCATCGAACTGAACCCTGTCATGAGTACGGTGACTAGCGCCACGTCCGCAAGCCCGGTTACAAGACCCAGCCCGCCTGCCTCCAAGGACAGCGTTAGCCCAGTCGGGGAAGCCACGGTGTTCAGCAGCACGACCGGAAGCATCGGCACCAGTGCCAAGAGCAGCGCGGCCTTGAGGTATCCCTTGAAGACATCCCGCTGACCCATCCCGACGGCGAGCAGATACTCTAGCACCCCGGCATTCTTGTCGCTGACGAACAGGATGTAGACTGGGGTGGTGACCAACAACCCGACTATCACGCTGAAAGGCACGACCATCAGTCCGAGGACGTCGGCTATGTTCACGCTACTCCCGCCGTTTACCGGCACATTCGCCAGTCTGGGTGCGAGATCGACCACCACAATCAGGACTGTGCCGACCACGACGCTGAGGATGACATACAGCAGCCCCATCCTGACGCTCCTGCCAAAGACCTGTCTGGTTATGTCCAATCACGGACTCCCCCTGGTGAAGAGCTCCTCCAGCGGGTTCCCGATTTCCTTCACTTCGTAGACTGTGATTCCGGCTTCCACGATCTTCTTCACCACGCTCCCTACCTCCTGAGGGCCGCTTACCTCGAACACGAAGTACTCCTTCTCCATCTTCCCCTTTGGGAACATCTTGGAAAGGTCAGCCGAGGCCCTGATCCCTATCATGTACCCTCCAGTCTTGAGCTCCTCCTTCTTCCCGAAGAAACCGACCGCTCCGTCCCGTATCAGCACTATGTAGTCCCCGATTTCCTGCGCTTCGTACAGGTTGTGGGACGAGTACAAGACGAACCTGTCCTTGCTGAGCTTGAGGAGCAACTCCCTCACTTCCTTCGCCGCCACCGGGTCCAAGCTCGATGTCGGTTCGTCCATCAGGTACAGCTTTCTCTCTCGTAGGAACAGCTTCGCTATCGATGCCCTCTTCTTCTGCCCCTGGCTCAGGTCCCCGACCTTCTTGCGGACGAGGTCTCTCAGTTCGAGGGTTTTGATCGCAGCCTCGACGTTCCCCTGCTCTATCCCTGCATAGAATCCGAGGGCGTCTGCGACCGTCATCTCCTCCGGAAGGGCGGAGTAGTGGGAGAGGTATCCGATTTCGCGTCTGACTTCGTTGGCAGAGTACAGGTCCCTGCCGTCGAAGGCCACGCCCCCTGCGGTGGGCTTTAGGACCCCGGCCACAGTCCTGAAGAGGGTCGTCTTCCCTGCGCCGTTTGGGCCGAGGACCACGTAGATCGCCGGTGCTGAGATCTCCAAGGAAATCGAGTGCAGGACTTCCACCTGACCGTACCCTGAGCTGACGTCTTCGAGCTTCAGCAAAGCGCAGTACGCAACCACCATGGTTCAATAGAAGAACCTTGTCCCGAACCTCTCTTGGGGACCGAACCCTTCAAGAAGAGCCCACATCATTCCATCCTCAGACCAACCGAGATGCCCCAGCAGACCAAGCCCAAGCGGCCGCAACCGCCACTCACATCAGACGAAATGGTCCGGTACAGCAGGCACCTCGCGCTCCCTGACATCGGGATAGCCGGGCAGAGGAAACTGAAGTCGTCTTCTGTCCTCGTTGTCGGCATGGGAGGGCTCGGAACTCCTGCTGCGGTCTACCTCGCAGCCGCCGGCGTCGGAAGGATCGGCATTGTAGACAGCGACAAGGTCGAAGAGTCGAACCTCCACAGACAGTTCCTCTTCTCCGAGTCTGACGTCGGCCAGAACAAGACTGATGTCGCGAAGTCCAGACTGCTGCAGGTCAATCCGAATACAGCCGTCGAGGCATTCCAGCTCAGGCTGGACTCCTCCAACGCCAAGCACATTCTGAGAGGTTTCGACGTCGTCGTGGACGCCACCGACAACCTCCCGAGCCGTTACTTGATTAACGACGCGTGCGTCCTCCTTGGAAAGCCGGACGTCTATGCAAGCGCGCTGCAGTTCGACGGTCAGGCGTCTGTCTTCTTCGCGCGAAAGGGCCCCTGTTACAGGTGCCTCTATCCCGAACCACCTCCTCCGGACCAGGTGGAGTCGTGCGAGCAGGCAGGGGTCCTCGGCGTAGTGCCAGGCATGATGGGGACATTGCAGGCCGTTCAGGCGATCAGTCTGGTGCTGGGGAGGGGCTCTCCCCTCGTCGGCAGGCTCCTCGTGTTCAGCGGGCTCGATTCATCGTTCAACGAGCTCACCTTCCGGAAGGACCCTCGCTGTCCTGTATGCAGCAAGAATCCTACGATACGCAAACTGATTGATTACGAAGCGTTCTGCGGCTCTGGCGGACGGGCAGAAGGGCAGCCGGCTGACATCACCCCTATTGCTCTCAAGGCGTCGATCGAAGGGGGGACGAGACCGTTGCTGCTAGACGTCAGAGAACCCTACGAGCACAGGATCTGCAGGCTGGAGGGGTCGAAGCTCATCCCGCTTGGGCAGCTCTCCGAAAGGATGCGCGAACTCGACAGAAACAGAGACATCGTGGCCTACTGTCATCATGGCAACAGGAGCGCGGTGGCAGTCCAGTTACTGAAGAGAGCCGGCTACGAGAGGGTGAGGAACTTGGAGGGCGGAATCGAAGCGTGGGCCACACAGGTCGACCCCGAGACGACGAGATACTGACAAGCAGACCGCAGGAGCCGCTCTCTCACGAACCTGTGCCGCCGGACTGCATCAACGACCAGACGTAGGACGGAGTGAGAGGGAGCCTCTCCACCGTCACCCCAAACGGGGAGAGTGCGTCCTCCACAGCGTTCACCACTGCCGGGGTGGCCGCGATCGTGCCGGCCTCGCCGACCCCCTTCACCCCCAGCGGATTGAGCGGCGACGGCGTCTCGGTCCTGTAGCACTCCACCGTAGGAGAAGTATCGGTCGACGGAATCAGGTATTCAGACAGAGTCGAGGTCAGGAGTTGGCCTTCGTCGTCATACACCACCTGTTCCAGGAGAGCCTGGGAGATCCCTTGAATCACGCCCCCTTGGACCTGCCCTTCTACGATCAGGGGATTGAGGGCCCTCCCGACGTCGTCAACTGCCACATACTTCAGGACCTTCGTGGTTCCCGTCTCCCTGTCGACTTCGACCATGGCGACGTGAGTGCCGAAGGGGAAGACGTTCCCTGGCGGGGCGAAGGCGGAGTACTCGTAAAGCGACGGTTCCATCCCCTGTGGCAGGCGCCTCGGCTGGTACGCAGATTCTGCCACTGCCTCAAAGGGTATCTGCTTCTCCGGGTGGTTCTCGGCGAACACCTTGCCATCCCTGAAGACGATCTTCCCGTCTGTGGACCCGAGCGTCTTGGCAGCGATTCTGCTCATCTTCTCCTTTACCTTCCTCGTGGCCATGAGCACAGCGGTTCCGCCCACAGTGGCCGACCTGCTCCCGGCTGTCACGGTCGACCAGGGGAGGGCTGCCGTGTCCCCATACTGCACCAAGACGTCGTCGACATCGACGCCGAGCTCGTCGGATACAATCTGCGCGAATGGGGTCCAGTGCCCCTGGCCGTGCGGATTGGTCCCGCTGTTTACTATGACACTCCCCTGCTGCGTGACCGTGACCGAGGCTGTCTGGGGGTAGCCCGAGCCGAACCCGCAGACCTCAACGTACGTCACCACCCCGATCCCCACCAGCTTTCCACGCGACCTTGCCTCCCTCTGGAAGCTCCGCAGTTCGTCGAACTTGGAGACCTCCAGCGCCTTCTTCATGTTCCCTTCATAGTCGCCGCTGTCGTAAGTCATGTCTCCGGCGGACTTGTAGGGGAACTTGCTCTTTGGGACGTAGTTCTTCAGCCTGACCTTCACCGGGTCGAGCTTGAGCTCCTTGGCTATCACATTCACAGTCCTTTCAATCAGGTACGTCGCCTCGGGCCTCGCCGCACCCCTGTAGGGACCGATGGGGGTCTTGTTGGTGAACGCAGTCACAGCCTCTCCGTAGAAGGCGCCTATGTCATAGACCCCGGGAGACATCGCCACGGTCGTCTCCGGCATGGAGGTGGCCCAGTCGCTGTATGCACCACCATCGCAAATCACCTTGACCTTCAATCCCAATATCCTCCCGTCCTTCCTCACCGCAGCTTCGACATACTGTGTCTGCCCCCTCCCCTGGGTCGCCGCAAGGAGGTTCTCCCTCCTTGACTCGATCCACTTCACTGGCCTCCCGAGTTTCATGGAGGCCAGACAGACGACCGCGTATTCTGGGTAGAAGCCCTTCTGCCCGAACCCTCCGCCCATGTCTGGCACGATTACCCTCACCCTGGTCTCCTGGAGCTTCAGGACCGATGCCAATTCGTCCCTCATTTCGTGGGGGGACTGGCTGGCCACCCAAGTGGTCAGGAGGTTTCCGGCTGTGTCGTAGGACGCGACTATGTCCCTGAGCTCGAGCGGGGCAGCGTTGAGCCTCGGGAACGCCAGCTTGACCTTGACTACGCGGTCTGCGTCTGCGAACGCCTTCTTGACGTCCCCTGCGGACGTCTCCGATCGGTAGGCAAGATTGTCAGCAAGGTAGGAGTGGACCTTGGGCGAGCCCCTTTCGAGGGCCTTCTCCGCATCCACCACGGGTGGGAGCGGTTCGTATTCAACCCTGACGAGTTCAGCTCCCTCTTCTGCGGAAGCCGCGTCTTCAGCTATCACCACTGCGACTGCCTCTCCAACGAAATTCGCTTCGTCAAGGGCGAGCGGGTACCGGTGGGTGGCCTTGGACTCCTCCCCCCATTCGATGGTGGGCACTTCATCAACATCTTTCGCAATGCCTTTGCCCGTGAGGACCAGTCTCACAGATGGGTGCTTCAGCGCTTCTGAGGCGTCTATCCCCTTGATTCTCGCATGGGCGTACGCGCTCCTCACGAAACAGGCGTGGAGCATCTTGGGGAGGACAATGTCATCAATGAAATGCCCTGCGCCTGTGATGAACTTCGGGTCCTCCATCCTCTTGAGCGGCTGCCCCACGACGGCTTGTTCCTTCTTGACGGAAGTCTGTACCGCGGATGCCAACGGGACCGGGTCATCGCGCTCACGGTAAGTAAATCTTATTGCCACGGGTCCGCGGTTCCTGCCTCGGAGACAGTCAACTGATCCCTCGTTCTTTCGAGTACCACGCCCCGAAGACACTACGGGAGGCTGTGGCGCTGCTGGAGAAGTACCGCGGCGACGCAAAAGTGCTTGCCGGCGGCCAAAGCCTCATCCCGCTGATGAAGCTCAGGATTCTGTCGCCTGCCCGCATCGTCGACCTGAACGGAGTGAAGGGGCTGGAGTACATCAGGAAGGAGAAGGGGGTAATCGCGATCGGAGCGCTGACCAGGATAGCTGACATAGAAAACTCCAGGCTGCTCAAGGAAGAATGCCCCATCCTTTCTGATTGCGCGTCCCACATTGCCGACCCACTCGTGAGGAACTTGGGCACGATCGGCGGGAACATCTCGCATGCAGACCCGACGAACGACATGCCTGCGGTCATGGTCGCGTGCGGCGCAGAGATAGTCGTTGTCGGCCCTAGTGGCCGCAGAAAGGTCGCGGCTTCAGGCTTCTTCAAGGGCACCTTCGCTACGGCGATGGCGGAGAACGAGATTCTGACTGAGCTCAGGATTCCGGTAGCCAGGCACAAGGCCGGGGCGTACAGCAAGCTGGAGAGACAGGCAGGAGACTTCGGAATCGCCGGGGTCGCCGCGAGCCTCTCGCTCTCTGTCGATGGGCGCTGCAAGGAGTGCGGGATAGGGCTGACTGGGGTAGGGCCCGCAGTGATCAAGGCGCGCAGGTCGGAGGATGTCATAGTCGGCAGCAGAGTCGATTCGGGGTCCATCGCCGAGGCCGCGAGGCTCGCCGCCGAGGACTCCAGGCCCGCCAGTGACCTTAGAGGGTTCGAAGAGTACAAGCGGGAGATGGTGAATGTGATGACCAAGCGGGCACTTTCATTAGCCCTGAAGAGGGCTAGGGGCGGGCCGAGATGAAAGTCCCCGTCACGGTCGAAGTGAACGGAACCAAGCGAGAGGCATCGGTGGAACCACGGGTCCTACTTGCCAGTTTCTTGCGCGACAACCTCGGTTTGACAGGCACCCACATCGGGTGCGAGACGACCAACTGCGGAGCCTGCGCAGTGCTGCTGGACGGCAAACCTGTGAAATCCTGTACAATCTTCGCGGTCCAAGCGGACGGCAGGAAGGTCACGACGATAGAGGGAATCGGGAGCGCGGCCGAGCTGCACCCGATACAGTTCGCTTTCTGGGAGAAGCACGGCCTCCAATGCGGGTTCTGCACCCCCGGGATGATAATGACCTCCTACGAGCTGCTCGAACAGAACCCGAACCCTAGCGAGGAGGAGATTCGAAGGGCCCTGTCCGGCAACCTCTGCAGGTGCACAGGCTACGACAAGATAATCGAGTCAGTCAAGTATGCAGCCAAGCTGAAGAAGAAGGGGATGACTTCATTCAAGGTCGAGCCTCGGGTGCGGAAGAAGGCGGCTACCTCGGAATATGCGGGTGAAAGCTGGTAATGCACTACGAGGGGACCATCAACGCCACGGTCCCGAAGGAGAAATTCTACGAATTCATCACCGACCCAAGCCGGATCATCACCATCATGCCCGGGGTCGAGCAGACTAGAGTTAGCGACCGCGACCACTTCTTCGTGAAGGCGAAGATAGGGGCAGGGCCCCTCAAAGGGGCAATCGGCATGAACTTCACACTGACCGAGAAGAGGAAAGGAGCGTCAGCGAAGCTGATTGGACACGGTGAAGGGATGCAGGGTTTCGTCGACCTGACCCTGGTTCTGAATCTCGAAGACGCGCCACGAGGGAGCAGGGCAAGCTGGTCGGCGGACGCGCGGGTCGGTGGGTTGCTCGCCAGCGTAGCAGGTCGGCTCATCGAAGGCGTCGCGGACAGTTACATCAAGCAGATTACAGAGAACCTTCGAAAGAAAGTCACTGATTGAAGGCGCTGGGATTCCCCCGGAACCCATCAGTCCGCAATCAGCCAAAGAAGCGCCCTGTCACGGTTTCAGCACGGCGCGCCCCTTGATTTCGCCCCGCCCGAGCCTAGCGAGGACCTCGTTCGCTTCCTCGAGTCGATAGGAACCGGTCACCACGGGAGCTATGACGCCCCTCCTCGCCAGTTCAACAAGCTCGACCATTTCAGCGAGTGTGCCGGTGAAGTTCCCGATGATTTGAGCCCCTCGCAACGGGAAGAGAGGTAGGGGCAGCTGCACTGCACCCCCCACCAGCCCCACGAGAATAAGTCTGCCTTCGCGCCCAAGGAGTCGGAAACCCGAGGAAGTCGTCGTCGGCGTCCCAACGAAGTCCGCAACCGCGTCGGCCCCCCTCCCCCGGTTGATGCTTCTCACACCGGACACTAGGTCTCCTGCATCCATCTTGGACGTGTTGAAGACGTGGTCAGCCCCTAGCTTCGCCGCCAGCTCCAGCTTCGAGTCGTCCACGTCTGCGACCGCAATCCTGGCCCCGGTCGTCTTCTTTGCTATCTGGACGGCCGCGGTTCCGAGACCGCCGGCGCCTATCACGAGGAGCAGGTCGTCCGGACGCAGTCCACACTTCCTGATCGTGCTGAAGGCTGTCAGACCGGAGCACGCGAGTGTGGCGGATTGGGAGGGGTCCATCCCCTCTGCCTTCACGAGATAGCGGGCATCCGGAACGAGGACATACTCGGCGTATCCACCGTCCCTCATGAAACCCAGGAACGCAGAGGCGCCCTCGCACAGGTTCTCCTTCCCGGACAGGCACTTCCTGCAGGCGCCGCAACCAATCCACGGATAGACAACGACCTGATTCCCCTCCCTGACCCCGACCGGCTCCGCGCCGCTCCCGAGCTTCTCCACGGTCCCTGTAATCTCGTGCCCCGGGGTCAGCGGCAGGCGCTTCCCCCCGTCGGTGGCAGAGAGCTTTCTACCTTCCCCCATGTCGTAGGCCCCGGAGATCAGGTGGATGTCACTGTGGCAGACCCCAGTCGCCTTGACCCTTACCAAGACGGAATGAGGGACGGAAGGAGGAATCTCCACAGACATCGCCTTCAGATCCTGTCCCTCGGCCACCAGCCTCATGGCCCTCATTTCGGATGCTCCTCCAATGCTACGCGGCGAGATAAGCCTTCGAGTACAAGTGCGCGCGCGTTCGGCTACTAGAAGACCTTCAGGAAGTAGAATGTGACAACCGCAACTACAACGACCAGTAGGACCTCTTCATCAACCGACACTTAGCAGGGAGAACGACCAACCGTCAAGTTGCTAGGACCCATATCTAGAAGGTATAATTATGGCGCTACGGCTTCATTTCCGAAGTTGTCCGAGTACGCATCAGAAGAAGAGAAGCTGAGGAAGCTATACGACCAAGCGCGCGCTCAAGGAAATAGGAAGAAGAAAAAGGAATACAAGGAAAAGATTGCCGAACTAAACCGACTCC